>NZ_BAABRI010000011.1:0-198083 GCF_040362925.1 Haloferula sargassicola | reverse complement strand
GGGCTCACCTCGCCACCGTCGAGGACCAGGTCGGCTTCACCTGGCTCACCAAATTCGTGCCCGAGGAAACCACCGTCTGGCTCGGGGCGGGGCGGATCGATGGCAAAAGCTGGGTGCAGGTCGATGGTACGCCGTGGCCGCTGAACCGCGACCCCTCCGGCGCCGGCGATTTCGCCACCCTCGATGCCCTCGGCATCGCCCGCGCCAAGTCGCGCGACACCGAGCTGCCCTTCCTCATCCAGTGGCGCCGGGATTCCTCGAACCCCGGCTCCCTGGAGGCCATGCTGCAACGCGCCGCCGACACCGTCTTCTCGCCGAAGCCGGTATTTCCGCCGGGCACGCGCGCGCAGGATGTCCGCCACTTCTGCGCCATCATGCGGCCGGTCGGGCGCGAGGAAGCCATGGGCTTGGCCAAGCTCGCCGGCGGCACCCTCGCCGCCCCCGCCACCCGCGACGAGCAGCTCTGGATGGAGGAAAGCTACCGCAGCCTCGTGGCGCCCGAAGGCGTCTGGCTCGGCGCGGAAAAAAAGGGATCGACCTGGATCTGGACCACCGGGGAAACCTGGGACGCCACCGCCTGGGCCGAAGGTGCCCTGCCCGACGATCTCGGCCGCTCCGCCATGGTCTTCGTGCCGGGCAAGGGCTGGCAGGATACCTCGCCGAGCCAGACCGCTGATGGTTTCATGATCGAATGGAGCCTCGACGGCGGAGCCCCGGCGGTCAGCGACGAGGGCGAAGCCGCCTTGGGCAACGCCGCGGTGTCCGAACTCCGCGGCAAGGCCGTCGAGCTGGTCACCAAGGCCGAGGCGGATCACCGCAAGGACCTCATCGCCAACCGCGACAAGCTGGTCTGGGACCTCAACGTCTGGCTGCGCGGCCTCAACGTCAACGATCGCAACCGCTGGGAGGCGCACAACACCGCCCTCGTCGCGAAACTGCAGGATGCCGAGGACGGTCGCATCCCGTCGCCCGCCGCGCTGACCGAAAACAAGGAGATCCTCCTGTCCGCGGACATGAAGAAGAACTGCGCCTTCTACTTCGAAAAGCAGGCCAAGATCGACGCCGGGAACGTCCAGGAGCTGAAAAGAATCCGCGACGCCTACGCCAAGCGGCTGCAGACGATCGCCGACGACCTCCCCGAGGCCGGCAACGACGAGGTGGTCGCCTCCATCACCCGCATGATCCACCACTCCCAGAACGTCGAGGGCTGGGCCCGCGGGCTCACCCAGTGATTTTCTCTCTGCCACTGCTGGCGAGGCATAGGGGATTCACGTAGCTGTCACACCTCATGGTCGCTTCAAGAACCAGGTCTCCCCAAATTTCCGCAAACGTAAGTTGGTCCTCGATGAGGAACTTAGTGAACGGGAAATAAGAATGGTAGATGAGATGAACCGGGAAGCGACACTCAAGAATCTTCAGACGGCCCTTGCCATGGAATTGACAGCCGCCCATCAGTATCAGCTGCATGCGAGTGTCCTGTCGGATTGGGGGCTGGACCGATTGGCAACGAAGATGCGTCACGAAATGGCTGAGGAACTTGGACACTCCGATTCCTACATCCAACGAATCCTATTCCTGAAAGGAGAACCCCATCTCATGTTGGAAAAAGCGCCGGTGCTCGCTGAATCGCTGGCGCAGATGTTCGAAGCGGATCTTAAGGACGAGAAGGAGGCGATCACGTTTTACACCGCAGCCTCCCTCCAGGCAGCTGAAGACGGAGACATTGGTTCCCGCACGCTCTTCGATAGCATAGTTCTCGATGAGGAAGGCCACATGGGTTGGCTGGAACTGCAGCTTGACCTGCTCAAGAGGATGGGTGAACCCGCTTACATTGCGAAGCACATGTCTGCTCCCGGCGAGGGCGAGCCGGCCTAGGGCTCCTCAATGTCCGAACGGTCCGGGCGAAGGCAACGAGGGTAGGTACGCCGTCGGGCCTCGAGGTTCGGCAGCCCTTGGAAAATGGGCATGCGGATGGGTGGCGTTGACCGTGGCCCGCCCGATTGAAATAATCTTGGCTGTGGAGCACCCCGACACGCCCTTGTCACCCCGCAGAATTCTTCTGGGGGGCTGTTTTTTGTCTGCTCTCGCGGCAGCGGTGAATACCGACTTCATGATTCGCCTCGGCGTGTCGGTGAGTCACCTGACGGGGGATTTTTCCAAAGTTACGATTGAGGCGAATCGGAACGGCCTTCATTGGTCGACCTCTGTCACCCTTCTGCTTGTCACGATATCCGGTTTTGTGGGCGGGGCAGCGGCGTCAGGATTTTTCATCCACCATCCACGGATCGATGTCTCAAGGCCCTATGGACGTTCCATTCAAGGCATTGGCTGTGCCTTCCTGCTTGCCCAGGCGGTCATGGGACGCTCCCAGACGGTGGCCTGTTTTCTCGCTGCGGGTGGATGTGGGTTTCAAAACGCTCTCGCTACCCATTACCGTGGGGTTGTCCTTCGAACGACCCACCTCACCGGGCTGCTGACCGATTTGGGACAGATGATCGGGATGAAGCTGCGTGGGCGCAGTGTGGATCTCTGGAAAATCACCACGCCGCTCGCCTTGGCCCTCTCCTTTACCATGGGAGCGTCGGCGGCGGCCTTGATGAGGATCGAACTTCACGTCCCCGTTCTTGGGTGGTGTGGACTGGCTTATCTGGGAGGGGGGCTGATTTGGTCGGGCATCAAGCGCTGGAAACGAATGAGCGACTGAGAAAAGCAGAGGGAGTGTCTTTTGGGCGGGGGATCCGAGGAGGTGGTGCGTGTCCCTCTTAGAATTCGATCCCTATGAAACCCCTTCTTTTAATGCTGCTGTGCTGGAACTCCTGTCCGATGCCGGTCCGGTGATCATCACCCTGCCGGATGGTAGCCGTCAGCTTTATCTCACCCGGCGGTAGCGAGTTTGCTCGGGGAACCGCTTTCCAGACGAAGTTGGAACCTTGGTTCGGCGCCGACGAGATCGGCGCCGGGTCACAGATGAGACCGGGTCGCAATAAAGCTTTGCCCGGGGTTCCGGCTGGTGACATGAATGGCGGTGTGGAACTGAAGCGCTGGATCGATCTTAGCGGGGTGTCGTGCTGGCGGCTTGGTGGTCGATCGGTTCATGCGGGAAGCACATGGCAGACGCGGGTGTCAGGAGAGATCTGGCTTTGGCTGAATGGCGGAGGCGAGGGGGTCATCTGGGGCGCGGAGGACCGGATGTATCTGCGGCCCGGGATGTATGCGATCTTCGGTGAAGACACCGAGGAGAAGTGGCGCTGGACGCGGTTGCCGGGTGATCACCAGGCTGAGGTGCTGGTGATTTCGCGATCATGGATCGCCCGCAGGCTGGGAGGAACCAGCCAACATGTGCATCCGCGGTTTTCCCAGTGGCTGACGGGGGGTGGAAAGCTGGCATTCGCCGGACTGATGAGCGGGCCTGAGAAGGAGTTGATGGAGGGGCTTCAGTGGATGACCGGGAGCGAGCCGGGAGCATCGCTGCGAGTTGAAGCGCGGGTCCTTGAATGGGCGGCGGTGCGGCTTTTCCGAACCGGTCGATCGGACGCCGGCGCAGGCTTTTGTCATGCCATCCGCAGCCGCACCGATCCGGTGAAGCGGGCGTTGGCGGTGATGGAGGAACGACTGGCGGAGCCAATGGATCTCAAAACGCTGGGTCGGGAATGCGGAGTCTCGCCCACTCACCTGAGCCGGATGGTGAAACAGCGAACCGGCCGGACCCTGCGCGAGCATTTGCGACGGATTCGGGTCGCTCACGCCTGCGAACTGCTCAGCGTGAGCGGCACGCGGGTAACGGAGGTGGCGCTGGATGTCGGCTATCAGAGCCTCAGCCATTTCGCAAAGGCCTTCCGGGAGGAAACCGGAAAGTCGCCGGGGGAATGGGCGCGGCGGTAAGTCAGCCCATTCCAAGGAAAACCAAAGGAGCAACGAGTCCGAGAAGGCCAAGGATGGCACCGCGCCAGCGGAAGCCGAAGCGGCCGCGGGCGAGGAACAGGCCGCTGAGGGTGACGGCGATGAGCGCGAGGGAAAACAGGTCGGAGTAGTACTTCCACCAGCCGCGGGGATTGAGGTGGAGAAAGTTGACCTGATAGAAGACGGGGCGGCGCCGCAGGGCTTCGTATTCACCTTCGCCGGTGCGGAGGTTGATGAGTGCCGAACCGGCCTCGGTGAAAACCTTCAGTTTCGCCGCGGAGGGAAAATCGTGGGTGCGGTAGCGGTCGTCGATTCCGGCCTCGGCGAGGACGGCCTGGAGGAGTTCGCGATCCAGCTCCGAACGGTCCTGGGGAAGATCGGCCTGTATTTCACGGCGTTCGACCATGAAGCTGGGGTTCCAATCGTCGCGGTGATTGAGGGCGACGCCCGAGAGGGCGAAAACGATCACCATGCCGGCGAAGAAGTAGCCGCAATCGCGATGGATGGTGAGCAGCCAGTAGCGGAAGCCGCGTCTCATGGGGTGGCGATGCGCGCGGCGTGGTCGAGGCTGGATTCGATGACCCAGCGGTTGATGTTTTCGTCCGGCAGGATGGCGTCGTGAAGGTAGGCGACGCGTTCGGCCTGACCGGTTTCCTTGATGCCGCCGCCAATGATGCGGCCTTGGAAATTCTCATCGACGGCGACGAGGACAGGGATCACGAGCGCGCGCGGGTGCCTGGCGAGGATGGTGAGAATGGCCTCGGTGGTGGGCTCGGTGCGGTATCGGGCGATGTGTCCACACCAGGCATGGGAGGAGTCGGGGAAACCGAGTTCGTCGCAGGTGCTGCGGCCGATCTCCTCGATCAGTGTGGTCCACTCTTCGTTGTAAGGTTCACTGCCGTAGGCGACGAGCACCAGGCCTTCCTGCGAGGGGTCCTTGCTCATGGCGGCGGCCCGGCGGGCCACGTTTTTCCGCAAAACATCGGGGAAATCGAGCAGCGGCGTGAGGGTGACGCGGGCGTGCGGACGATAGACCTCGGTGCCTTCAAGCTTGAGACGGGCGAGGGTGGCGGCGTCCTCGCGCTGGCCGGCGATGACCGGGATGTCATCGAAGGAGTGGCCGCTGACGGTGAGCAGCATGGGGATGAGGATGACGTCGGTGAAACCTTCCTCGTCGAACTCCCGGAGGCGGGTGGCGATGGAAGGCTCGGTGTATTCCATGAAGGCCGAGCGCACCTCATCGATGGCGGGATCGGCGAGGAGCTCATCCCGCACGGAGTTTTCCACATCCAGCAGCATCTCACGCCAACTGGCGGAGTGGGAACCGTGGCTGACGATCAGCACGGCGCTACGGTGGGGAGCGGAGGTGTTTTCCCGAGCCGCGGCGGATTCGGAGGCCGGCGGATCGCAGGAAATGAGGCAAAATGAGGCGGCGAGAAGCGGAAGGGCCCGCATAAGTTTCATGGCAGGCCGGATGATCTTCCGTCCGGGTTCTGCAAGCTAGCGGTCGCTTGCGGAAGGCTAGCGTTGGATTGCACTGATCTTGCTGCCTTGAGCGACGATGCCGATTTCATGACCTGTTATTCCGGATCGGAATTGAGGCGGAAGAAGGTGGGGGTGGGTCCGGGCATGACGGTGTGGGATGCCACGCCATCAATGATCGTCGGGGCGGCGGTGACGGAGGACCACGCTCTGAACTCCGTGGATTGCTCCAAGGTCCAGGTGGTGTCGGCGGGCCAGCGAAGGACCATTTCGCCGTTTTCCTGAGAGATAGACAGCGTGGGTTCCTGCTTCCTTTCCGTCAGGACGAGTTGCGGAGAGAAACCGGGAAACTCCATGGAGGCGAAGGTGACGTTGAGTTCAGCGGGATCCTCGGTGGCGGGGCGGAGGAGGATGCCGTAGTTCGGCTGGGCGCCGGAAAGCCACTCGCGGACCAGCGGGGTGAGGTCGAATTCCACCCAACTGTCGATCGAGTCGGTGGTGATAGGGAAAGCCCCTTGATAGGCCTCGGGCTGGAGCGAATTCCAGCGGAGCGTGTCCACCGTCCAGGCCGCGCCCTGGCGGAAAACCTCGACATCTCCCGCGCCGAGGTCCCCGAAGGCTGAATCGGGCGCGAGGACGAAAAGCCTCAGAGTGGCGGAGCCGAGCTGATCGGCAGCGAGGGCGATGCCGGAAAGGTCGAACTGCACCACGGAGTGCTGCGAGTGCGGCGCCCCCGGTCCACTGGCACTCACGCCGAGGCTGAAGGTGGAACTGGTGGGCTGGTCGAGATACGCATAAACGTCACTGTCCCGTAGCGGAGTGAGCGTCTGCGCGTGGAGGGAGGCGGTGAGCAGGATGAGGGCGGGGGTTTTCATGGGCTCAGAAGGTTTTGGTGACGGTGAGGCTGAAATTGCGGCCGGGCGCGGTGCTGCGGTCATCGGTGGCGGTTCCGCCGAGGTGCCCGTTGCCACGGCGGACGCTGCTCCAGGCCCAGTATTTCTCGTCGAGGAGGTTGTTGAGGCCGAGGTGGACCTGGAGGTTCTCGGTGGGTTGCCACCAGGCAGCGAGGTCGAGGGTGAACCACGACGGCGGGCGGAAATAGTTGCCCTGGTTGGTGGTGGGATCGATACGGTCCACCGATGCCGTCCAGGTGCCGGTGAGGCGCGCTCCGAAGGTGCTACTGGAGTTCTCGTAGCTGAGGAAGCCGATTGCCTGCATCGGCTCGATCGAGTTGAGAGGCTGGTCGTCGGTCAGGTTCGTGCCGCGGGTCCAGGCGGCGGAAAGACCGAGCTGCCAGCCTTCGGCAGCGGGGTGGAAATGGCCGGCTTCGAGGATGCCGGAGAGCTCGACGCCGTAGATTTCCGCCTCGCCGCGGTTCTCGGTGGTGACGAGCGATCGTCCGTCGGCCGCGGTGCCGGTGATGACTCCGTTTTCGATGAAATCCCGATAGTGGGTGTAGTGGGCGGTGGCCTGCGCGCGGCCGGCCGGGCCCTCGGATTTGAGGCCCAGCTCGAAGGCATCGCTGGTTTCCTCCTCGAGGTCCGGATTCGGGATCGTGATGCTGCCGGTCGGACTGCCGCCGGATGGCGGGTGGTCGAAGACCATCGAGAGCTCTTCCGCCGAGGGATTTCGCACGCCGTGGGCATAGGCGAAGTAAGCGAGAAGGGGATCGCTGGGTTTCCAGGAAACGGTCAACCGCGGGGAGATCGCGAGATTCTCGAAATCGGTCGGCCGCTGTTGGCTGAAGCGTCCGCCACCGAGTTCCGCCAGGCGCTCGAGGTAGGCGGCGTTCGGGTCGGGCGCGATCGATTGGTAGTCGAAGCGCAGGCCCGGGCTGAGCGTCCAGCGGTCGTTCAGCTCGATCTCGTCCTGCACGAAGACTCCGGCGCGCAGCGTCTCGGTGGGGGCGAAGGCGGTCCGGTTCCGGCTGACGCCATTGTCGAAGCGGACGAAGGTGTTTTCAGAGGTCTCGCGCGAAAGTTCGAGACCACTGGTGAGGAAATGCCGGCTCTCCCAAGGTCCGGTGAAGCGATGGCGGGCGATGGAGGAGAGGCCGAGGATGTCGGTATCGAAGGTGATCCGTTGCCGGCGCGTGCGCTCCGTGCCGGGGACGGGAACGCCTTGAGCGAGAAGGGGCAGGGAGGCGGCGTCGTTGTCGCTGCGTGATCCGGCGTGCTGCCAGTAGAGGTGGGTGTCGAGGCTGTCGAGCCGGGCCATGCCCGGCTCGAAATTCCAGCGCAGGCTGACCCGTTGACGGTCGAGGGATTGCTTGTTGAGGACGTAATCGGTGAAGACGGGAAAGGCCGAAGTGACGGCACTGCGGGCATCGATGAAGGTCTCGCGCTCGAAGAGCTCGACGGCGAGGCGGAACAGGTGGTCATTGAGGCGGTGCTCGGCCTTGAACAGCGCGGCGAGGG
Source organism: Haloferula sargassicola (assembly GCF_040362925.1). Classification (NCBI taxonomy): domain Bacteria; kingdom Pseudomonadati; phylum Verrucomicrobiota; class Verrucomicrobiia; order Verrucomicrobiales; family Verrucomicrobiaceae; genus Haloferula; species Haloferula sargassicola. Next base: position 190,284 of record NZ_BAABRI010000011.1, on the reverse strand, counting down.
ACCGGAAGTCGGACGGGTTGGGCGGCAGATTACCGTTGTTTTCCGTTTCCTCGCCCCAGCGCCCGGCGTAGAGGAGCATGACCGCGGTGTCGCCCTGTCTCAGCGCGCCTCCAGCCTGGGCGGCGAAGCTCTGGTTGGCCGAGAAATACTGCGTGCGTAGTAGGCCGCCGGCGTTTCCCCCGTGGAGAAAGGAATCGGGATCCGGAGTGCGGAAAGAGACCACGCCCCCGAGCGCGTCGCTGCCGTAGAGGGCGCTGGCGCCGCCCTTGAGGACCTCGACCATCTCGAACATGGAGGGATCGAAGTAATCGCGGCCGACGCCGCCCGCGCCGCCGGAGTCGCCCATGTCGAAGGAGGTGGAGACGTACTGCGGCGGCTGGCGGATGCCGTCCAGCTCGATGGCGATGCGGTTGCCTTCGATGCCGCGGATGTTGATCGATCCGTAGCCGCTCTGTCCGTAGGCGAAGGCTCCATCGCCGCTGGTGAAATCGAAGGGCAGGCTGATGGAGGGATCGTATTTGGCGAAGCCGGCAAGATCGAAGGTTCCCGCGCGGACCAGGTCCTCGGCAGTGGCACTGAGGACCGAACCGGGCGAGTCAATCCAGGAGCGTTCGTTACGCGATCCGACGGTGACGACCAACTCGTCGAGCTCGCCGGCGAAGTCGTGGTTGGCAAGCCGGCTGGAGTCATCGATTTCCTCCGCTCCGGCGGGATGCGCGAAAAGCCACACCAGAGACGCGATGCGTGGAACGTGCGCGGCGAGGGCGGAGCCGGGATGGGGTCGCATGGAAAGGGTGGGAAATCCGGAGGCGACGTCGCCGCCGAAGAAGAATCGCGGCGGTGACGGGTGACGGGTGGGTTGACGGTGGTCAGCGGAGACGACGGAGGCTGCCGAGGAGGCCGGGGCCGCCGAGCAGGGCCCTGGACGGCGCCGGAACCACGCCCTGCGAAAGCTGGAGGGCGTCGAGAGAGAAGTGCATGTGTTTTTTCGAGTTGGAGAGGGGAGTCACTTGGCGATGACGAACGGGCTGAGTTCGGCGGCGACGGTTTCAGCGCTCGCGTTTTCCTCCTGAAGGCGGTCGAGCACCTTGCTCAGCGACTTGCCGTCCTTCGAGGTGGTGTAGGAGAAGCTGGCGGGAGCGGCGTCCTGGGCTTCGCTCCAGAACTCTCGCACCCCGTCCCAGAAGTCGCCGTGTTGCTGCCACCAGCTTTTGGCGACCTCGGTGAGCGGACTCTCGGTGCGCGTATAGGTGTTGATGCCGGTCTCGAAGCAGAGGACCTGCGCCGGCGCGTCGCCGCGGTCCACGATCTTGCGATTGTCCTGATAGTGGACCCAGCCGTCGTGGGTGAGGGTATGGCGGTTGGTGACGATCAGGTAGTCGTAGTCGTCGCGCGTGGTGTATTCGCGGCGCGGCAAGGGGCGGCGTGTCGCGTTGCTTTTCCACGAGCTTTCGCCGCGCGAGTGGATCCATTTACCATAACCCTCGTAGCGAGGAGTGTCATCGACCTGCGTCACGAGCTGGGTCCAGGTGCCGGCCGCTTGCTCCGGGGTGAGTTCGACGATCGCCCAATCGTGGATCTGATCCTCGCCGCAGTAGTCGATGAGCCGCGTGTCCTCCCAGGTCCAGATCTGCGCCCAGTGCTTGATCACCATGGGTGCGTCGTCCTTGCCCTTCACCACCAGCAAATGCTGGAGTGCGATGCGGGTCGGGGTGTCCTCGACGATCTCGATGACTTCGGTGGCCTCCTCGTCATAGGCCTTTGGAGCGAGTTGGTAGTCTTCGGCGACCGGCGTGTGTTCTTGAAAATGGAAATGCACGGTGTGGGTGCCGGCCATGGCGAGGATGGCCTCGCGATCGGCTGCGGGCGGAGAGGCGGCGAAAACAGGAAACGTGAGGGTGAGGAAGGCGAGGGAGTGGAGCTTCATGTGGGTGCGGAGCCTGCCGGGCCGGGTGCCCGGCAGGCTAGTGGTCGATTGCGAATGGTGAGCGGTGGCTTGCGCTCAGCGACGGCGACGCAGAATGAAGCCCATTCCGACCAACGAAAGCAGGGCTGTGGAAGGTTCCGGCACGACGACCGGAGCAAACGAATCGCCGACATCAATGCGGGCGGCGGTGACCGAGCTGTGAACGGCGAAGGGGGTCTCGAGGGAGACGGAAGTGATGGTATCCCCGTAGCTGGAAAGGTCCCACTGCCACGCATAGGCGGTGTAGGTCGTCGGACCCATGGTGCCGGAGCGCAGCTCGGAGTCGCCGGCGGCGTAGAGGCTGGCGGCGAGCTGCTCGGTGCCGAGGGAGGTGGTGAGGGTCAGCAGAGGGCCACCGTCGTAAGGAAACGCGCCGTTAGGGGAGAGTTCCACCTGCAGGACCACCGAAGCGATGTCGAAGCCTACGGTTTGCGCGATGGTGGCGGAGTAGTCGCCGGCAAAGCTGTAGAGGCCGGTGCTGGCGGAGAATCCCCCGGCCACGCTCATGCTGCCGCTGCCCGAATCTGGGACGAGGGTGGCGTTGGCACTGGAGAGGTCGGTCCAGACGGTGGTCGTCTGGCTGGAACTTTGGAGGTCGATCGTTTCCAGAAGAATGGCGGCGTGCGAGACGGCGGTGAGGCCTGCAAGGATAAATGCGAGTTTCATAGTAGTTCGTGGCCGGCCGGATATGGGCAGGCGGCGGAACCATGCCTCTCGGGGTGGTGATGTTGCTAACGCTGGATTGCGGGGGTTGGACGGTGGGTTGAGAAAACGGCAGCACCATCAAATTGATGGAAGAGGGGCGAGGCCCCGGCGACCATGGGCCCTTGTCAGGGGCAACACGAAGCCGTCAGCACGTAGCGGACGAGCATGGTGACTTCGGGCGCGAGCTGAGCGCCGCGCAGGCCGGATGGCAACGCCTTCCCAGGAAAACAAAAGAGGCGCGGTGAACCCCCTGTTCACCGCGCCCCTCAGTGCATCGACCTAAGCTCGCAAAGGACCGGATCCCCCCAGATCCGGAGCATTGCTCGATCGCTTGGTCGGCTTCTGAAACATCGGAACGGGCACGCCCTTTCCATGAACAGGTCTAGCGCACTGCGGGGAAAGGAGCCCCACGTGATCGCGGAAGATCATTGGGCGTTTTTTCCCCCCTTCGATTGCGGGTGCGCGTTCCCGTGATGGGAGGGGAAAGGAATTCGGGTCAGGATGCTGACCTGCGGATGGACATGAACTTCCCCCTTTGTCCATCCTCATGGTTCCGCCGACAGGCGACTCCGGCCCGTTCGCTTTCCCCCACGACGAAGGGGCCGGAGTTCCTGCGGGGCAGAGGGCATTGCGTTGCTGAGGCGTCGCCGGGGAAATGCGTGGTAAACCCGACCACGATGCGGGACGTTTGCAGGGAAACCCATGTCGTTCATCCCGAAAGCCCTGCTGCTTCTCCTGCTCGCGGCCGCCCCCTCGGCCGGGGAGGTGATCCTCCAGTATTTCGGCACCCCGTGGCGCGAGATCGAGCGCCGGCTGCCGGAGCTGGCCGAGGCGGGCTATGATTCCCTCTGGCTGCCACCTCCTTTCAAGGGCGGCGCGGGCGGCTATTCGGTGGGCTTCGACACGCTCGATCGCTTCGATCTGGGAAACAAGGAACAGTCCGGGACGCTGCCCACGCTCTATGGCACCAAGGCCGAGCTGGAGAGTCTGGTGCGGGCCGCGCATCGCTTCGGGCTGCGGGTTTACTTCGACAACGTTATGGCGCACACCGCCGGACCGCTCGATCCGGTGCCGCCGGGCACGCTGCTGCCGGGCGTGCCGGGCTTCGTGCCGGAGGACCTGCACGTCGGCTGGAATGGCTCGAACTGGCAGAAGTTCGCCGATTGGCCGGACTGGAACGACGAGTGGCAGGTGCTCAACCGCAACCCCTTCGCCTGGGACATCGCCCAGGAAAGCCCGAACACCTCCTTCGATGTCGACGGACTGCAGGAGAACTCGGATTTCCCGAAATGGAGCGGCGTGCGGCATCCGGGGCGGACCGATTACTATGCCGACCTCGATCTCACGGTGGCCACCAACGGCCAGGGAAATCCCGTGCATCCGTTCGCCGATCGGGAGCCTTTCGAGGACGTCGGGCTCGATGGAGTGGCCGACACCAACGATGCCGGCGAGGGCAATGGCGTCTTCGATTTCACCGACACCGATGGCGACGGCCAGCACGACGCGGGCGAGGTCGGCGAACCCTTCACCGACAGCGGCGTGGATGGCTCCAACCCGAGCCGCCGCACGCTGGCATGGGGCTACGGCGACGGCATCTACAACATGGGCGACCCGATGGCCGAAGATGTGAACAGCATGCTGTTCCGCGCAATCGGTTGGTTCATCCAGGACGTGAAGCCCGACGGCTTCCGACTCGATGCCGTGAAGCACGTGCCGTCCTATTTCTTCGGCCAGCAGACCGGAGCGGAAAAGGATTACTCCAACGCCGGCTACAACGGCACCATCCAGGAGCAGTTCAACATCGCCCGCGGCTTCAGCGACTGGAACAACCATCGCGACAGCGTCTTCAACCAGAATGTGCCGCGCGATGACGCGCTGCTTTTCGGTGAACACCTCGGCTCACCGCCGGCGGTGAACGGTTACCTCGAGGCCGGCATGCGGATCGCCTCCGATGACATGCTCAACGCGGTGAAGGGTAGCATCGGCGCCAACCTGAGCGGCATGGACGCACCGGGATTTGGCGAGGTTTTCGGCAATCCGGCGGTGTCGATGAATTATGTCATGAGTCATGACAACAACTATCTTTATGGGGGTGACCGGCCCGCCGCTTTCTCCTGGTTGCTGCTCCGCGAAGGGATCCCGATCGTTTACACCGATGGCTTCAACGAGGCCGGTGCTCCGGACTATTTCCCCAAGCCGGCGGAGGTGAACTTCCTCGGTCAGTTCGGCGACCGTTCGATCCCCGCCGCTCTGTCGGTCCATCGCGATCTCGCCCGTGGCGGCCAGCGCGGGCGCTGGAGCGACCAGGATTTCCTCGCCTTCGAGCGCTACGATGACAGCGAGCAGGGCCCCGCCGCGGGAAGCTGGAACGATCCGACGCTGCTCGTGATGATGGCCCGAAACTACACCGGCGGAGCGCATGGCCGCGGCGCGATGACCACCACCTTCCCGGCCGGCGCGCGCTTGCGCAACTACTCGCCGCACGGCAGTGGCTTCGATGTGGTCGTGCAGGGCGATGGCACCGTGCGCGATACCGGCGGCAACACCGTGCTGGTGCCCTCCGGCGGCTACTTCGCCTTTGCTTGGCGGCGCCCGGAAATGCCCGCCGTGTGGGGTGGCGATGCGGCCCGCGAGCCGATCGAGATCTATCAGAACGGCGAGCGGGCTCCGACCATGACCGTGATCCGCCGCGACGGCCGTGACGGCGACCCCGATTTCAATCCCTACGGCCTGCCGGGCCAGACCGGCGGCGACTACGCCTATCAGATGGAAATCCCGCGCGTCACCGATGGCTCGCAGCTCCGTTTCCTCGCCCGGGCCGATGGCTCGGCGGAGAACGTGCTGATGAAGCTCGATGGCGGGATCGACCTCAACTCCCAGATGGGCCTCGGTCCCATGGATGGCGCCAGGCGCGACTTCGCCCCCGGGCTTTTCGATGACCGCAAGGACGACCAGGGCGATGGCAACCCGGCGAACGACTTTGTCAAGCAGGCGTCGACGGATACTTATCTCGGCTACGAGCAGATGCGTTTTGTGGCCCGCTATCGCGAAAAGTTCGCCGCTTCGGACATCGCGCGGAACGTCATCGGCTCGCCCGGAGCGGAAACCTGGGTGGCTACCATCGGCACGGCCGGCGTTTCCCGCAACGACGGCGGCGGCCCGAACACCGGCGCCGCGACCGCAAGCTGGATGTATCATGACCCGGGAGCCGACAACCAGCTCGGGACCTCGACGCGGCAATTCACCCCGGCCCCGGAAAATGCCGCGGACACGCCGGTGAGGGTGTGGGTCAAGGCCGGCTACCAAGGAGAGGTCGATCGCGTGTTTCTCTACTACACCACCGATGGCGCGAGCTGGCCCGAAGGCAGCGGTGGGGTCGGAAAAGCCGCAACTCAGGTGATCGAGCTGGCCGACACCGCGGCGGGCGCGCCGGACGGGGAAATGCAGACCCGCTGGTGGTCCGGCACGCTTCCCGCGCTGCCGGCCGGCACCGTGCTCCGCTACAAGATCGGGGGCACGCCGGATGTGGTGGGCTCGGTATTCCCCTTCTCGGAAACGGACTTCCACCTCGCCGAGCGCGGCGAGACCTTGTTCGAGGTGGCGGACTTCGATGCGGAATCCGTGGCCTATCACCCGCACAACGACTACGGCGAAATGGCCACCGGACTCGAGGAGGGCTACCACGTGGTGAGAACCCGGGCGTTTGTGAACCGGAACGACGGTTCGTCGATTTTCCGGACCAACACCCGGACGTTCTACTATGACTCCAGTCGACCGGTCGGGCGGATCATTTATCCCGCCGAAAACGACCAGCTCGGTGGCCACAGCTACGAGGGGGTGGTGACCAGCGACGCCAGCGTGACCGAGGTCTGGTACCGCATCACCGATGGCAGCGCCGCCAACGATGGGCCGGGCAACGGCTCGTGGACGCAGGCGACGCTGGAAGCTCCGAGCGCCTTCCTGCGCGACAGCGGCGCGGCGCACGAGTGGCGGTTCGAATACCAGAACATCCCGGCGTCCGGCGCGGCGACGATCGAGGTGCGGCTGCTGGAGGATTCCTCATCGCGGGACATGAACCTGAGCGATGAAGACGGCTGGTTCACGACCCTGACCCGCACCGTCATCACCGGCGTGGGCCGCACCTGGAACATCGGCGAACCGGCCGATGGCGCGGTGGTCGCGGCGGGCGACAAGATGCGGATCTACTTCACCAAGTCCCTGGCCGACGGCATCAGCAAGGAGGACTTTCTCGACGAAGTGCGGATCCTCGTGGCCAGCACCTCCAGCGGCAGCGCGGTCGGTGCGGTGGTCCAGCCGAAGTCGAGCTACGAGCTCTCCTATGATGCGACCTCCGCCGAGCACGCGGTCGAGTTCACGTTTCCGAACCTGTTCAATGGCGACGAGAACTTCCTTCACTACGTGAGGGCGATCCATCGTCGCGGTGACCAGACGCTGTCGGACGCGGTGTTGGTGAAAATCGCACCCGGCCCGCTGGCGGACAGCGATGGCGACGGCCTGCCGGACGCCTGGGAAAGCCAGAACGGCCTCCAACCGGCAAACCCCTACGGAATCCACGGCGCGGCCGGCGACTATGATGGCGATGGTTTGAGCAACCTCGAGGAATATGTGTTCGGCCTGAGTCCGATCCTGCCCGATGCCGGCCAGGCACCGAAGGTCCGGCTGGAAGCGGGGGAGATCGGGTGGAGCGTGGTTTTCCCTGGCATCCCGGGACGGCTGCACACGCTCAGCTGGTCGGACGACCTCAATGACTGGCATCCGCTCCAATCCAATCTTGAAACGGAAAGCGACGTGGATTTCCAAGTCGAGGATCCCACTACGGATGGCAAAAGATTCTACCGAGCGGACTACGAGATGAAATACTAGATGGGGCGTAGAAAAAGGGCGCCGAGGCGGCCCGCGCATCTTCTTGGGAAATTCACGCCATCAGATGCTCAAGGACTTTTGCCATCGATGGCCCGGATGGCCGCGCTACGACCGACGGGAGGGTGGGGTTTCAGGCGTGAAGACGGCGGTGAGGGCTTCGATGGCGGCGTCCTCATCGCTGCCGGAGGCTTCAAGCTCGACGGTGGTGCCGAACGAAGCGCTGAGCAGCATGATGGCGATGATGCTGCGGGCATCCGCCATCCTTTCCCCCATCTTCAGGGAAATGGACGACTGGAAGGCCCGCGCGGATCTGACCAGCAGAGCGGCGGGACGCAGGTGCAGGCCTTCTTTCCACGGGATGGTGATGCGGGCGCGCTTCATCGGTCCGGGATGAAAGCGATGCCCGCCGGCCGATCCGTTCAAGGTGCGGGCAGGACGACGCGGAAGAAGCGGGTCGCGGGCGAGGGGCTTACTTCGGGAAGTTGGCGCGGATGGGGGTGGCCGGGAGGCAAAGATCAGCGTAAACCCTCGGGATGGACGTGCCATTTCGGGGTAGATGAACGAGGCCGAGCGTGACCAGGAGTTCGTGCGCCTGCTGACCTGCCAGCAGGGGGCGATCCTGGCGTACATCCGCTCGCTGATGCCCGGATTCGCGGGAGCCAACGACATTCTCCAGCAGACGAACATCACGCTCTGGACGAAGCGCGAGGTGTTCGAGCTGGGCACGAACTTCAAGGCCTGGGCCTTCGCGATCGCGCGCAACCACGTGTTGGACCAGCGCAAGAAGCTCAAGCGCGGCAACTGGCTGGTGTTCAGCGAGGACGTTGCGGTGTTGTTCGCGGAGGAGGTCGCGGAGGAGGACTTCGATCACGACCTGGCCTATCGCGCGCTGGAGCTGTGCCTGGCGAAGCTCCAGCCCCACGACCGCGAGCTGGTCCAGAAGCGCTACTGCGAGAGCGTGACGCTGGAGGAGTATGCCCAGGAACTCGACCGTAGCGCCGGCACGCTGAAAGCCCGGCTTTTCAAAATCCGCGCCGGCCTGCGCCGGTGCCTGGACCGACAACTTCAACACGTCGCATCATGAGCCGCCGATCCGACGAGGAAATCATCCAGCAGGTGCTCGATGGCACGCTCGACGAGCGGAGCTTCGGCGAGTTCGAGGCGCGGCTCCGGTCGGAGCCGGCGCTGCGAACGCTCTATCTCAGCTACAGCCGCTCGCACCATCTGTTGGCGGAGAAATTCGCCACCTCCGAGCCGGCGGTGGTGCCGCTCCGGCGCGGGCCTCGTCGCCGATTGCCGGTCGTGGCCCTGGCCGCCTGTGCGGCCGGGCTGGCGGTGGCGGCGGTGTTTTTCCGTGGCGGGGATCCGGCCGCGGCGGTGGTGCTGGGCCCGGAGTCGCACGGTCGGATCATCGGCAGCAGCGCGGCCGGCGAGCTCGCGATCGGCGGGCGGCTCGAGCTCGATCACGGGTCGGCCGCGATCCGGCTGCCATCGGGCCAGCGAGCGTATTTCGAGGGCCCCGGTTGTCTGGAGCGGCTGGAGGCGTCGGCCTTCAAACTCGACGAGGGCCGCATCTGGTTCGGTCCCGGGCACGGGGTGCCGGTTTCCTGTGAAACGAAGGATCTCAAGGTGGTGGCGGAGCGCGGGGAGTTCGGCCTGATCGCGGACGCGGGCGAGCCGCAGGAGCTGCAGGTACTGCGCGGCGAGGTGGAATACAGCGTGCGCGGGGGAAAAGCCGAGCGCGCGGGGGTGGGGCGCTGCCTCGCATGGCAGGCGGACGCGCTGGCCACCGGGGATCGCGCGCTGGCTTTTTCCTCGGACTTTCCGCATGCGGTCACGGTGTTTTCGGATGACTTTGACGATCCCGACTACACCGCGCTGGACCGCAAGGAGCCGGACACGGGAGCGGGCCCGTGGAGCGTGGTGGCCGGCGGGCCGACCATCCTGGGCGGGGTGCTCGATACCAGCGGGAACACCCGGCACATCGCCTTCGCGCCGCTGGTGGACCTGCCGCTCGACGAGCTGTCACACGTGCTGCTGCTGACCTTGGAAACCGAGGTGCCGGGCACCGACGGGCACTCGCAGGGCTGGGCCGGGGTGAGCCTCTACACCGGCGATCAGGAACGGATTTTCCTCGGCGACCCGTGCGGTCCGGAAGACGGCTGGGCGCTCCATCCGGTTGGCTACGAAGCCCGCAACGCCTGCCCCCTGCTTCGCGGTAAATCGACCGTCACGCTGCGCTACGACTACCGCAGCGGCCTGGTGCAGCTCTTCGAGGGGACCGACACCACCGGCCCCGCGCTGGCCTCGGAGTGGATTTCGCCGGGGCTGAGCTTTGACCGCATCCGCATCGCCAACGGCTCGCAGGCCGATGCCGCGGCCGATGCGGGCAAGGATCGCTCCGCGGCCGGCGACGGGCCGGGCGTGAACTCGCGCAGCAACATCGCCCTGCGCCGGGTCACGGTCAGCGTGCTGTGCGCCAGGGACGAGCGGCGCGTTCCCCAGCCCTGACCGGTCGGGGAAATCGAGGCTGCCCGGGCGGCGCGGGAAACCGCGGAAAAAAGTTTGCGGAAACCCTAAACCCTCCGCCGGGCGACGGCATCTGCCTGTCAGGATCCACTCCGTCCATCCCAGGGGGGGATCGGGATCCGGCTTCATTTCCAAACCCATGAAACTCACGCAATGTCTCGCGAATCGGGGCGCGGCAGCGGTGCTTTTGGCCCTCGGACTCGCGACCGGATCGAATGCCTCCCCCGTGGCGGATGACCCGTTCCAAACCGGTGGCCCTCCGGATTACACGGCCGGAATCGGCAACCTGGTCGACCAAAATCCGGCGCGGCCCGGCTTTTCCGGAGCGTGGCTCGCCGGCTACGGCGGGGCGCAGTCGCCCGACGTCAACGCGACCGGTCTGAGCTATTCCGATGGCACGCATGCCATGGCGGTGGGTGGTGGTTCGGTGAGCTATGCGGGAGGGGGCAACGGGCGCAGTGGACGGCTGCTGGCCACGCCGTATGGCGATGCCACGGAGGGCACCGTCTATCTGGCCGTGCTGATGCAGCTCGATTCCACGGCCGCGAGCGACAACTATCGAGGCTTCGAGCTGCATCAGGGAGGCTTCGAAGATGGGGAGAACCGCCAGTTCCAGATCGTCACCGGCGAGCCCGGGGCGGGTGCTTCCGACGCCAACTTCGTGGTCCGCCTTTTCAACAACGCCGCTTTCATGGCCGACCTCGGGGCGCCGGACACCGACGTGAACCTGTTCGTGGTCAAGATCGTCTTCAGCGCCACGACCGATGCCGACCAGGTGATGGTCTGGCGCAATCCGTCCGACATCTCGAGCGAGTCGCTTTCGGGCACGCCGGACGCCAGTTTCTCGGGGTTCGATCTGAAGTTCGACCGGACCAGCTTCGCCCGCTTCAATGCGGCCAACGGCCTGACTTACGACGAGCTCCGCCTGGGCACGACCTGGTCGGACGTCACGACCGTCGCCGATACCAACGACACCGACAACGATGGCCTGCCGGACGACTGGGAGATCAGCCACTCGCTGGACCCGAACGACGACGGCACCCTCGATCCGGACATGGGCGCCGACGGGAATCCCGACCTCGACGGTTCGCCGAATCTCCAGGAGTACCAGCGCGGGACCGACCCGCAGGATCCGGATACCGATGACGACAACATTTTCGACGGCAACGAAACCGGCACCGGCATCTACGTCTCCGCGGCCAACACCGGCACCGACCCGCTGCTGGCCGATACCGATGGCGACTCGCTGCGGGACGATCATGAAACGGCCACCCGCATCTATGTCGATGCCACGGACACCGGCACCGATCCGAACCAGCCGGACAGCGACGGCGACGGCGTGAACGACGGCTCGGAGATCGCGGCGGGAACCGACCCGAACGCGGCCGGGAGCAAGCCCGCGCCGGGTGACACCGGGGTGGTGGGCATCGAGGTCTTCGACTACGTGCCGGGCGATTTCCACGAAAAGACCGGCGGCGAGGGTTTCGACTACGACAACTCGACGCTCAACGATGCCTTCGTCGGCCACCTCGGCACGCCCAGCGCGTGGTTCGACAGCTTCGGCGATCCGCGGATCGTGTGCGGCACGCTGTGGACGCAGAACTCGGGGTCCTACCGGGCTTTCAACGGGCCGGGCTCCGGCGGGGAGGCGATTTCCCGCTTTGGCCAGGTCGAGGGGGCCGCGGCCCGGACCTTCTACTTCAAGGTCGACGTGACTTTCAGTAGCGGAGCGACCTACGGCGGTCTTAGTTTTTACCACGGCGGCACCGAGAACCTGTTCTTCGGCTTGCTGGGCGATGGCAGCGGCAAGCTCGGCGTCGAGGAGACGGGCGGCGGCGGCTCGATCGCCGGCGATCCGGTGACGCCCGGGCAGACCTACACCTTGGTCGGAGTGGTCGCCAGCGACGAGTTCTCGTCGTTCGCGAAGTTCTTCGTCGATCCGGACCTCGGGTCCGCCGAACCGTTCTATGGCGATCTGGAATTCCCGCTGCTCGCCGAGGACAAGCTCTATCCCTCGGCGATCCGGCTCGCCTCCGGAGGCACCAGCCCGGTGGTGTGGGACAATCTGGTGCTGGCCACCACGTGGGAGGGACTCCGCGCGCAGCCGACCGACAGCGATGGCGACCACCTCCGGGATACCTACGAGCGGGCCTACGCCGGTGACCTCACGACGCTCACCAGCCTCACCGCCAACGATGACGGAGACACGCTGACCAACGGCCTCGAGCAGCAGCATGGCACCCATCCGCTGGCCGAAGATACCGACGGCGACACCCTGGCGGACGGAGTGGAACTGGACCAATCCACCAATCCCTGCCTGCTCGACACGGACTCCGACGGGCTGAACGACAACTGGGAAACCAATACCGGCACCTTCGTTTCGCCGACAGACACCGGCACTTCCCCTGTCGATGCGGACAGTGACGATGACGGCTATGAGGATGGCGAAGAGATCGCATTGGGATCGGATCCCAATGACGGGGCCTCGTCTCCGGAAACGCTGGACCACGTGATCTGCAACGGCCTGCGCGAGGAGGCTTACGGCTCCGCGCTGGCGGTGCAAACGGTGCAGACCCAGTTCGGCGACAACTATTCCGAGCTGGATGCGGCCTACGCGACGGTTCAGGACGGCAAGCTGTTCCTGCTGCTGACCGGAAACCTCGAGGGCAACTTCAACAAGCTGGAGATCTTCATCGACTCGTCCTCCGCGGTGACTTCGAACGTGCTGAACGCCGCTGGCAACGACTTCAGCAACGTGATGGATGGGATGATCTTCGATGCCGGATTCACGCCGGACTACCATGTGATCGCGCGCCGCGGCCATGGCTCGACGGACCAGTTCGACCTCGATTTCGCGGCACTCGGGAGCGGCCAGTCGGTGGGCTTCACCAACGTCTTCGGCGGCAGCCAGGAAGGGTCGGCGGTGGTGACCGGCGGCACCGGCACGCTCGCCGTCCAGCCGATCGGAGTGGCCTATCGGAATGACAACACGGCCGGCGTGGCGGGAGGCACCGGCGCGGCGGACGCCACCGCGGCCCAGGCGGTGGTGACGGGCTTCGAGATGAGCATCGACCTCGCCGATCTCGGCCAGCCGGGCGGCGGCGACATCAAGATCCTCGCCTTCGTGACCAGTTCCGACCACACCTTCGCCTCCAACCAGTTCCTCGGCGGCCTGCCGGTCGATCGGGACGGTGCCGGCAGCGGCACCTCGAATCTGGGCACCACTTCGGCCATCGACCTCGGCGCGATCGAAGGCGACCAATGGTTCGCCGTCACGGTTCCCGGAGGCTCCACCGAGCTGGCGATCCGCGAGGTTTCGCTCACGGGCTCCACGTTGACGATGGCTCTCGTCGGCCTGTCCCCGGCTTCCGTTTATCACGTCCAATATTCTCCCGACCTGGCGTCCCCCTTCACCGCGGTTCCCTCATCCACCTTCACCGCCACGTCGGCGACGGACGCGGTGAGTGTCACCACCGCAGGAAACCAAGGATTCTACCGCGTGGCGGAAGGCTCCGAGCCATGATCCGCCCTTCGAAAAACACAACCGACATCGCTGACCATGAATCGAACCATCATCCTCGGGGCCGCCCTGCTGGCCCCCTTGTCCGTCCACGGCGCGCTGGTCGTGGCGGGCTCCCTCCAGACCGAACAGGGCGACCCGCTCGACTGGGATCCGGCCACCAGCTCGCTGATCATGAGCGAGAGCGGCGGTGTCCACACCGTGACGGCCACCGGGCTCACGCCGGGAGCGAGTTATGAGTTCAAGGTGCTCGACGATGGAGGGACGCCGCCGGCGGCCTGGGGGGATCCTGAGATCACCCCGGACAACGTCCTCGCCTGGGGAGGTTCGGGGGGAACGCTCTCCATCACCGTCGATTCCAACCTCACGAACAACGTCGGACGCAGCCAGGTGTGGGTGAATTCCGACATGGCCACCCTGCAGGTGGTCGGCAGCTTCATGGTCCAGGCGGGGGGAGCTTCGGACTGGAACCCCGCCGATCCGTCTTTCCTCACCACCCACGCCGGGGGCGGGCTCTACACCTACACGGCCACCATCAGCGCGCCGGGAGCTTATGACTTCAAGGCGACCGATGGCACGGGCTGGACCCATCAGGTGGGTCCCGATGGATCGAGTGGAAACGCGGCCACGTTCAGCTTTTCCACAACGTCGCCCGACGAGCAGGTGGTGCTGTTCATCGACCTCGCGAACCGCCAGATGGGGGTGATGCCGGTTCCCGAACCCGGCGTGGTCCTCCTTGGCAGCCTGGGCCTGTTGGCCATGCTCCGGCGGCGTGTGTGACCCATGATCTCCCCGCCCCCCATTCCCCGCGTGGAACCCGGCCCGGCCCCTGGCGATCAGGCGGCCGGGCTCTGTTTCCCGGCGCTGGCGTAAACCGGCGGCTCCCGCATGCCATTTCCCTAACAATAACACCCACCGCCCCACCCATGACTGACAAGCCACGGCTCTCCTTCTGGCAGATTTGGAACATGTCGTTCGGCTTCCTCGGCATCCAGTTCGGCTGGGGGCTGCAGATGGCCAACATGTCGTCGATCTACCAGTTCCTCGGGGCCGACGAGAAGGACATCCCGATCCTGTGGCTGGCGGCACCGCTGACCGGACTGTTGATCCAGCCGGTCATCGGCTACTACAGTGATCGTACCTGGACCGGGCTCGGGCGCCGGCGGCCGTATTTCCTGGCGGGCGCGGTGCTGGCGAGCCTGGCCTTGCTGGCGATGCCGAACTCGCCGTCGCTGTGGGTTGCGGCGGGGTTGCTGTGGATCCTGGACGCCTCGGTGAACGTCAGCATGGAGCCGTTCCGGGCGTTCGTGGGCGACATGCTGCCAAAGGAGCAGCGCAAGAGCGGGTTCGCCATGCAGAGCCTGCTGATCGGCCTGGGCGCGGTGCTTTCCTCGGCCTTGCCCTTCATCCTCACCAACGGCTTCGGCGTGGGCCGGGAGGCGACGGTGGACAGCCCGGTGCCGCCGGCGGTGAAGCTTGCCTTCTACATCGGCGCCGGCGTCTTCATTTCCGCGGTGCTGGTGACGGTGGTCACCACCCGCGAGTATCCGCCGGAGGACATGGAGGCATTCGGGCGGATGAAACGCGAGAAGTCCGGGCTGGGGCATGCGTTCGCCGAGATCTTCCAAGGGATCGGCTCCATGCCCACGGCGATGAAGCAGCTCGCGGTGGTGCAGTTTTTCACCTGGCTGGCGCTGTTCAGCATGTGGATCTATTTCGTGCCGGCGGTCGGCAAGGGCGTCTTCGGCGGCAGCCCGCTCGGGGTCCATGACGCGGCAGCGCGTGAGCGGCTGGAAAACGATGACCGATGGCTGGCTCCCGCGGCGGCCCTGGCGAAGTCGTATGAGGCGAAAAAAGCCGAACTCGCGAGCGCGGCGGCCGCCATCGGGCAGGAGAAGCCGTGGGATGGCGCGGTGTTGCAAATGTTCGGCCTGAGCCCGGCGGACCCGGATCCGGGGGAGCGGATCGACGCCGCGATGCTTGCCTCGCTGATCGGTCGCTCCGCTGGCCGCGACGGCGAGGCCAGCGAGCAGGAAAAGAACAGCCCGATGGTGCGGAGCTTCGCCTTGGCGATGGCGGACCATGACGTGACCTCCGCGGCCTCACCGGGCCTGGCGGAAGCGGCCGGCGATCTCCATGAGGCGCTCGCCTCGGCCCGCCGCTATCAGGAAGGCACGGCCTGGGGCGGGGTCTGTTTTTCCGCCTACAACCTGGTGGCGTTCGCGTTTTCCTTCGTCCTGCTGGCGCTGACGCGGGTCCTGCCCGCCAAGCGCATCCACCTGATCTGCCTCGCGGTCGGGGCGCTGGGGCTGGTGTCCGCTTGCCTGGTCGGCCAGCCATCGCTGCTGCTGCTGTCGATGACCGGCGTGGGCGTCGCCTGGGCGTCGATTCTTTCCATGCCCTACGCGATGTTGGCCAACGTGATCCCGGGCCACAAGATGGGCTTCTACATGGGTGTCTTCAATTTCTTCATCGTGCTGCCGCAGATCCTGGCGGCCGTCGCGCTGGGCAGGCTGGTGGACTCGCTGCTGGGTGGCGACGCGATGAAGGCGGTGCTTGCGGGTGGCATCGCGATGGCGGTCGCCTCGGCGGCGACGCTGCTGGTGGGCACCGAATCGGAAACGGGAACCCCGGCATGATGGCCCGGATCATTCCCGGAGTGCTGGTTTTCCTGGCGGTCCTGTCCTCGGTCCGCGGGGCGGAAAGGCCGGTGATCTACCAGCTGATGGTGCGAACCTTCGGCAATACCAACGAGACACGGAAGATCCACGGCACTCTGGAGGAGAACGGGTGCGGGAAGTTCGCGGACCTGACGCCCGCCGCGCTGGACTCGTTGAGGGACCTGGGTTTCACGCACCTGTGGCTCACGGGCGTGCTCGAGCAGGCGAGCGGCACCGCCTATCCCGGCCGCCCGGCGGACGATCCCGACATCCTCAAGGGCATCGCCGGCAGCCCGTATGCGATCCGTGATTACTTCGATGTCTGCCCGGACTACGCGATGATCCCCGCCGAGCGGATGGAGGAGTTCAAGGCGTTGTTGGAGCGCTGCCACCGGCGCGGGCTGAAGGTCATCATCGACTTCGTCCCGAACCACGTGGCCCGCTCCTATGGGTCGGACGTGAGGCCGGAGCGATCGTTCGGCCGGGGCGACGACCGCGCGGCGTTTTTCGAAAAGGACAACAACTTCTTCTATCTCCCGCCTGGCGAGGGGCCGCCGCTGGAGCTGCCCGCTGCGGGAAACCCGGGCTGCGATGGGCGCTTTCCGCCGGAGGCCCGGTTCGGTCGCGTGACCGGAAACAACGTGGTCTCGTGGAAGCCCTCGATCGGCGACTGGTATGAGACGGTGAAACTGAACTACGGCCACGATTTCACCAGCGGCCGCGACACCTCCCACCTGCCGGGAAGCGACGCGCCAGCCGGACGGGTGCCGCGGACCTGGCGGATGATGGACGGGATCCTCGCCTACTGGCAGGGCCTGGGTGTGGACGGATTCCGCTGCGACATGGCGCACATGGTGCCGCTGGAGTTCTGGCAGTGGTCGCTCAAGCGCTGTCGCGCCCGCGATGAGGGCGTGTTTTTCTGTGCCGAAGCCTACGACTCGGATCCGGCGAAGCTGACCGAACGCCAGGTCCTCGACGCGCTGCTCGATGCCGGCTTCGACGCGGTTTACGACGACCCGTCCTACGACGTGCTCGAGGCGCTCTACGAGGCCGGCAAATGGGCGAACGATCTGGACGCGGTCGTTGGCGACGGACGTCGGTTCCATCACTCGCTCCGCTACGCGGAAAATCACGACGAGGTCCGGCTGGCCAACCCCGGAAAGTGGGGCGGGCTCGGGATGAAGGTCGGCAAGCCGGTGACCGCGGTGCTGTTCGCGCTGGGCCGCGGACCGGTGATGCTCTACAGCGGCCAGGAGGTCGGCGAGCCGGCGATCGGCGCGGAGGGTTTCGGCGGCGACGATGCGCGGACGACGATCTTCGACTACTGGTCGATGCCCGAGTTCGCGAAATGGGTCAACGGCGGGCGCTTTGATGGCGGCCGGCTCAGCGCCGACCAGAAGGCGCTGCGGGCGTGGTATGGAGAGCTGGTCCACGTCATCCAAGCCCCGGCTTTCACCGCGGGCGGGTTCCACGGCCTCAATGCGGCCAACCTCGACAACGCGGCCTTCGGACGGCTCGGCGGCGAGACCGCCTCCGGCCACTGGCTGTATGCCTTCCTCCGGCATGATAGGGGAAAAGGGCAGTCGTTTCTCGTGATCGCGAACTTCCACGGCAGCGAGACGCTGCACGGGGTGAAGGTCCGAATCCCCCGCGACGCCCGGGATTTCCTCGGTCGCGCCGATGCGGAACGGTGGTCATTCACCGACCGGCTCGATTCGGGCTGGAGCACGCGGACGACCCTGTCCGAAGTGGACGGTCCCGGCCTCGCGCTGCCCGATCTGGCTCCGTGCTCGGCCCTGCTTCTCGAACTCGGTGACTGAGCGGCCATCCCGTGCTACCACCCCGGCGACCATGAACCTCGTCTTCCGTCTGAACTACCACACCACTCCCGGCCAGTCGCTCTGGCTGAAATACTCGATGTTGGCCGGCGGCGGCGAGGTGCGGATCGACCAGGTCGTGCCGATGCGCTGGCTCAACGACCGGCAGTGGGAAACCGAGGTGGAGTTGAGCGGCGGGGAAGCGGTCAGGATCGAGTATTCCTACCAACTGCGCCAGGACTGGAACGGACTGGCGCTCGACGAGTGGGGCAGCGCAAGGGTGAAGGAGTTGGTGGTTTCCGCGTGGGATGGACAACTGCTGCTCGATACCTGGTCGTCGGCCGGCACGGTCGATCATGCCTTCGAGACCGATGCTTTCGCGGCCTCGCAAAGGAGCCGGGACGCTTTCAGCAAGCCGCTGCTGCCGCGCGGGGCGAACCACACCTTCCAGCTGCACATGGCCGCGGTTCCGGCCGGGATGGTGCCTTGTCTGTTGGGCAGCGTTCGGGAAATCGGGGACTGGCGGCACAGCGCGGCGGTGCCGCTGGTGGAGTTCGCGCCGAACCGGTGGTGCGTCCATCTCTACCTGCCCGCCGATTGGTACATCGAATACAAGTATGGTCTGTTCGACCCCGGATCGGGCCGGTGCGTGAGCCTGGAGCAGGGGGAGAACCGCGTGCTTCCGCCGCACGAGGCCGGCGGGCGGCGGTGGACCACGGTCAGCGACGAGGCCTACCGCCGGAGGCCCGAAGCGCTGCTGCGGGGCGCCGGCGTGGCGGTGCCGGTGTTTTCCCTGCGCTCGCCGAAGGGGCTCGGGGTGGGCGAATTCGCGGATCTCAAGCCATTCGCCGACTGGGCCGCCGGGGCGGGCATGAAGCTGATCCAGATCCTCCCGATCAACGATACGACTTCCGCCCATGACTGGACCGATTCCTACCCCTACTCGGCGATCAGCGTGTTCGCCCTGCATCCGATCTACCTGCGGATCGACGACCTGGGCCACCCGATGCCGCAGGACTTTCAAAAGGAGCTGGAAGCCCTCCGCGCGGAACTCAACGGGCGCGACGCGATCGACCACGAGGCGGTGATGGCGGCGAAATGGAGGCTCACCCGCCGGGTGTTCGACGCCCACCGGGAGACCATCCTCGAGGACGGAGGATTCCGTGATTTCCTCACCACCCAAGGCCACTGGCTGGTGCCCTATGCGGTGTTCTGCGTCCAGCGCGATCGCCACGGCACGGCGGACTTTTCCCGCTGGGGCGAGTGGGCGGGATATGACGGGGCCAGGGTGCGGGCGGTGGTGGATCCGAAGCACCCTGACTGGCCGGAGGCGTCGTATCACATCTGGCTGCAGTATGAACTCGACCGCCAGTTGGTGGATGCGGTGCGGCATCTGGGCGAGTGCGGCGTCGCGCTCAAGGGTGACCTGCCCATCGGGATCGACCGCGAGTCGGTGGACGCGTGGTCGGCGCCGCACCTGTTCAGGATGGACGCGCAGGCCGGAGCCCCGCCGGATGCGTTCGCGGTGAAAGGCCAGAACTGGGGTTTTCCGACTTATCACTGGGAGGTCATGCAGCAGGACGGCTACGCGTGGTGGCGGTCGCGCTTCGCGCATCTCAGCCGGTATTTCGACGCGTTCCGGATCGATCACATTCTCGGGTTCTTCCGCATCTGGCAGGTGCCGCTGGAGCAGGTCGAGGGCATCATGGGCCACTTCGACCCGGCGCAGCCGGTCTCCATGGATGAAATCCACGCCCGGGGGATCGACTTCGATTTCCTGCGCTACTGCCGCCCCTACCTGCGCGAGCATTCGCTGCAGGATCGGTTCGGCGACGCGGTCGCGGAGGTGAAGGCGCGGTATCTCGACGATCGCGGAGAGGGTTGGTATTCGCTCCGCGAGGAGGTCTCGACCCAGCGGAAAATCATCGACCGGCTGACCGGTGATCCCGACCACGGCGGGTTGCTGGAGCCGTTGCTCGACTGCGCCAGCGAGGTGCTGTTTTTCGAGGTTCCCGGGTCGGGGGGGACGCGGTTCCACCCCCGCTGCGGGCTGCATGCGACCCGCTCGTTTCAGGAGCTGGGAAGCGAGGACCGGCGGCGGATCGACGAGCTTTACGTCGATTACTTCTACCGCCGCCAGGAGGATTTCTGGCAGGCGCGCGGGTTCGAGAAGCTGCCGGCGATGCGGCGGGCGAGCCGGATGCTGCTGTGCGGCGAGGACCTCGGGATGGTGCCGGCCTGCGTGCCGGGGGTGCTGGGAGAGCTCGGCATCCTGTCACTGGAGATCCAGCGCATGCCGAAGTCGCCGCAGGTCGAGTTCTTCGATCCACGGCATGCGCCGTACATGAGCGTGGTGAGCCCATCCACCCACGACATGTCCACGCTCCGCGCATGGTGGCAGGAAGACCGGGGGGCCACCGCGAGGTTCGCTCACCATCATCTGGGCGAGGATTTTCCCGCGGAGGAGCTGACCGGGGAGATGGCGGGCCGGATCATCCGCCAGCATCTCGAGTCCCCGGCGATGTGGGCGATTTTCCCGATCCAGGACCTGCTGGCGATGGATGAAACGCTGCGCCATCCGGACCCGGACGCGGAGCGCATCAACGTGCCGGCGATCATGCCCTACTACTGGCGCTACCGCATGCATCTCGGCATCGACCAGCTCGCCGATGCCACGGATTTCACCGAAACCCTGGCCGCGATGGTGCGGGAAACGGGGCGCTGATTTCCCGGCGGCCCCAAATCGCCAAGGGCGGACGCCGCGGGCAGGCTATTTCATCGGCACCTTGCGCGCCTGGTCGAGGATCCACACCACGGTGTGGTTGACCGGCAGCGAGGACAGCGGCTCGATCTCCGCGCCGTCGTGGGCGACCGCCTTCAGGTAGCTCCACTCATCGCCGAAGGGCCGCACCGGCGGGGGGGCGAGCGGCGTGGCCTCGGCCTCGCCGGACTTGCGCAGGCTCAGCGCGTCCCACTTTCCGGCGTGGAGCGAGGCGCCGGAGAGGTAGATGTCCATTTCCTTGAGGTCGTGCGGCCAGTTCCACGAGGCCTCGATCACGGCCGTGGTGTGCGGGTAGGCGAGCAGGATGGTCGCGTCGTCATCGACGTCCGGGTAAATGCCGGTCTTAATCTGGCGGCGGACGGCCTGGACGGACTCGGGCTTTTGGCCGTCCATCAGGCGGGTGGCGATCACCGCACCGTAGCAGCCGAAGTCGATCACCGCGCCGCCGCCGTTTTCCTTGGGATCGGTCAGCCAGCGGAGGAACTCGCTGCTGCAGCCGATCTCCCACGGGCCGCGGTGGCCGTGCCGGAACACCATGCGGATGATGTCCCCATACTCGCCGCTGCGGGCGATCCGCTCCGCTTCGTGAACGGAGGCATACCAGCTGGTCTCGTAGTTGGTGAGGATGGGCGTGCCGTATTGCTCGGAGAGCTCGACGCAGCGGTCGGCGTCCTCGATCGAGAAGGCGAGCGGCTTTTCCAGCAGCACCGGGATCCGGCGCGGCGCGCAGGCCTCGACGACCTTGCGGTGCGAGCGGATCGAGCCCATGCCGCTGACGGCCTCGGGCTTGCAGGCATCGAGCATTTCGCCGAGCTCATCGTGCCGCAGCGAGGCATCGAGCCCGTAGGCGTCGGCCAGCCGGTCGAAAAGCCGGGCGTCCGTTTCCCAGACGCCGACGATCTGGAGGTCCGCGCGATCGCGGGCGGCGGCGAGCAGGCCCGCGACGTGGCCGTGGGACATGCCGGCGATGCCGATGCGGAGCGGCTCGTCCGCGGTGCCGGGCACCACGGAGGCGGCCAGGGCGAGTGCGGCGAGGAGGGTGGGTTTTCCAGCCATGCAGCGCATCAGGCTAGCCCGCGGAAAAGGGGCGGCAATGGAAATCCATGACGCGGCGGGGAGGGAACGATTCCGCCCGAGATCGGCATTTGCCAGCCAGCCGCCCAGCTTGGAGAGTAGCACCCGAATGGATTCCACATCTCGCTCTACCCAGGTCCGCCCGGTGATCTATCAGGCGCTGCCGCGGCTGTTTGGAAACACCAATGAAACGCGCAAGCCGAACGGCACGCTCGCGGAAAACGGCTGCGGCAGGTTTTCCGATTTCAACGACCGTTCGCTGGCCGAGATCCGCAAGTTCGGCGCGACCCACCTGTGGCTCACCGGGGTGCCGGAGCAGGCCAGCGCCACCGCCTATCCCGGCCGCCCGGCCGACCCGCCGGACATCCTCAAGGGCAAGGCCGGCAGCCCGTATGCGATCACCGACTACTTCGATGTCTGCCCGGACTACGCCGAGGATCCGCAGCGCCGCGTCGAGGAATTCCGCGAGCTGCTCGAACGTTGCCACAAGCACGGCCTGCGGGTGGTCATCGACTTCGTGCCCAACCACGTGGCGCGCAGCTACGCCTCCAGCGGCCGCCCGGAGCTGAGCTTCGGCGCGGGCGACGATCCGTCGGTGTTTTTCCACCGCGACAACAATTTCTTCTACGTCCAGCCCGGCATGGCCGAGGGCGGCCCGCCGCTGCGCCTGCCGACCGCGGAAATGCCGGGCTGCAGCGGTCGCTTCGAACCGGAGGACGAACACGTCCGCGTGACCGGCAACAACGCGATCACCTTCCACCCCTCGGTCTATGATTGGTATGAGACGGTGAAACTGAACTACGGCCATGATTTCACCACCGGCCGCGATACCAGCCACCTGCCGGGCCCGGATGCGGAACCCGCGGAGGTGCCGGACACCTGGCGGAAAATGGACGAGGCCTTCGCCTGGTGGCAGGAGCTGGGCGTCGGCGGCTTCCGCGTGGACATGGCGCACATCGTGCCGATGGAATTCTGGCGCTGGATGCTGCGGCGGGCCCGCGAGCGCGATCCCGACCTCTACGTTTTCGGCGAAGCCTACGACAACGACCCGACCAAGCTGACCGACGGCAACGTGCTCGACGCGCTGATCGAGGCCGGCTTCGACGCGGTTTACGACGATCCGGCCTACGACCTGGCGATGGGGCTCTACGACGACTTCGAGGGCTACAAGTGGGCCAACGACCTCGACTCGCTGATTTTCCCCGGCACGCGCTTCCATCACTCGCTGCGCTACGCGGAAAACCACGACGAAGTGCGGCTGGCCTCGCCGAAAGAATGGGGCGGGCTGGGCATGGAGGTCGGCAAGCCGGTGTGCGCCACGCTGCTCGGCATGGGCCGCGGGCCGGTGATGATCTATCACGGCCAGGAGGTGGGCGAGCCGGCGATCGGCGCGGAGGGTTTCTGCGGCGACAACGCGCGGACCTCGATCTTCGACTACGGGGCGATGCCCGAGTTTCAAAAATGGGTGAACGGCGGCAAGTTCGACGGCGGCGGCCTCTCCACCGAGCAAAAGGCGTTGCGAGGGTGGTATGCGAAACTGCTGTCGGTGATCCACGAGCCGGCCTTCACGCGGGGCGATTTCCATGGCCTGAACCACGCCAACAAGGACAACGACCAGTTCGGCCGGATGGAGGGGGAGACCTGCAGCGGGCACTGGCTCTACGCCTACTTCCGCCGCGACCCGGTGGCGCGGCAGGTGTTTCTGGTGGTGGCCAATTTCCACCCCACCGAAACGATGAAGAACCCGCTCGTTCATTTCCCCGCCGAGGCCCTGCAATGGGCCGGTATTCCGGCCGGCCGCACCCGCTGGATCGAGCGCCTGGCACGGGCGTGGGAGGGCACCAGCGAGTCGCATGGCGACCTGCGGCTGCCGGCGCTGAAGCCACTTTCCGCAAGAATGCTGGAATGGGTGGGGTGAGGCGGGATTCGCGCTCGACGCATGAACTTGGAAGCACTGAGCTGACGCAGGATGATGAAGGTTGTCGGAAAACGGGCCTGGCCGGTGGCCGCCCTCATGGTGGGGATTTTCATGGAAACCGCGGCCGCGGTGGACTGGTACCACTCCGGGGCGGACTACGCGCCGATCCCTGCGGATCTGGAAACGCAGCTCTCCGCCTCCAACCGGCTGGCTCTGGGGGCGGATCACGCCGTGGCCCTGACTCCCGGCGGCGTGCCCTTCGCCTGGGGCAACGACGCCCACGGCAAGACCACCCTTCCGGACGCTGCCACCACGGGCATTTCCCGTGCCGCGGTGGGGATGAACCACACCCTTCTGCTCGGGACCGATGGCGTGGTGACGGCCTTCGGCCTGAATGCCTCCCTCCAAACCAGCGTGCCGACCGATCTCGGCAGCGCCAGCGCGGTGGCGGCCGGAGATTTCCACAGCCTGGCCCTCGTGGGCCGAAAGGTGGTGGCGTGGGGCTACTCCCGCTACGGCCAGACGATCGTCCCGGCCGCGGCGCAGACCGGGGTGACGGCGATCGCCGCGGGCTCGAATCATTCGGTGGCCCTCACCGCGGAGGGAAAGGTCATTGCCTGGGGGTGGAACATCTACGGCCAGGCGGCGGTGCCCGCCGCCGCGCTGGAGGACGTGGTCGCGATCGCTGCCGGGGGCGAGCACACCGCCGCCTTGAAGGCGGATGGCTCGGTGCTGGTGTGGGGCCGCAATGACGCCGGCCAGCGTGATGTGCCGGAAGCGGCGCTCAGCGGAGTGTCCGCGATCGCCTCCGGGGAAAAGCACCTGCTGGCACTCAAGGACGACGGTTCGGTGGTTGCCTGGGGCTCGGACAGCGATGGCCAGACCGAGATCCCGGCGGCCATCGACTCACCGGTGCAGCGGATCGAGGCGGGTGGAAACGCCAGCTATTTCCTCACCGGCGCGCTTGATCTGACGGTGGAGGATTCCGAAGGTGCCGGGCTGATCAGCGGCGAAAGCGTGCTGGAAAGCGTGCCGACCAAGGTCGGAAACTCCGGCAGCATCAAGTTCGTGGTCCGCAACGAGGGCTCGCTGCCGATCAACGGGCTGGCGGTCACCGTGAGCACCGGCACTTCCGGGTTTTCATCGCCGGAAGGAGTGCCGACCTCGCTGGTGAGCGGCGGGACCACCACCGTCACCGTGCCCTTTGCTCCGACCACCTCCGGCGACAAGTCGGCCACGGTCACCATTTCCGCCGAGGATGTCCTGAACTCGCCCTTCACCGTCAGCCTCGGCGGCACCGCGCTTTCGTCCGAGGAGGATACGGATGGCGATGGCTTCAACGACTGGCTGGAATACGTTTTGCGCGACCTCGGCTTCGACTACGAAAGCGACCAGACGTCCCAAGCCGCGACGCTGCGCGAGGCGATGGCCGAGGTGGGCATCTATTTCGAGACCGATGTCGGCGGCCTGGACCTGGCCGCACCGGTGCTGGCGCGCGACTCGGAAACGGGCAAGTTTTCCATGCTGCTCGACTTCCAGCAGTCGTCGGACCTCGCCACCTTCGCGGACTTCCCGCTGGAGGCCTCAATGGTCACCCTCGACGAGGACGGCAACCTTCAGATCGACTTCGATTCGGGCGACGACAAGGCGTTTTACCGCATCAAGCTGGACTGAGCCCGTGGCTCAGCGGAACTCGACGTAGAGCGGCCGGTGGTCGCTGGCATCGCCGACTTCCGGATCGTCGAGGACCTTGCAGTGGTCCCATTCGAAGCGCGATGTCATCGGGTGGCTGAAAAGCACGTAGTCGAAGCGCGAGTAGACGTCCTGATACGACCAGAAGTGCGTCCAGGTGGTGCCGACCGAGTCGCGGAGATAGGCCATGCCGAGGGACATCGGACCGTTGCGCGGCCCCTGCAGGATGCGCACGGCGGAGTTGCCGCGGGTCTCGTTCATATCGCCGTAAACGATCAGCGGTGTTTCCGGATCCGCCTCGAGGACGTGATCGACCTGCTCGCGCAGCAGCCGAGCCTCGGCGCGGCGCATTTCCTCCTGGTCGGCTTCCGGGATTTCCCGCTTTGACTTCAGGTGGGCGCCGAAGAAGTGAACCGGGCCGTTCGGGGTTTCCACCACGGCATCCAGAACCCCGCGGCCCATGATGAACTTGCGGCCCTCCAGCGAGTATTCGAGGTCGGTGTGGGGCGTGGTGCTGGCGATGGGAAAGCGGGTCAGCAGGCCGAGGTGACGGGTGTCGTCGGCACCGCCGGTGTGGTAGAGGTTCGGCAGATCGAGGCCGGCCTTGGCGAGGCGGGCCTGGAGGTCCTGGAGGTCGGACTTCTGGCCGATCTCACACACGCCGAGGATGTCCGGCCGGTGGCGGGCGATGAGGGTGACGGCGGCTTCCTTTTCCTTCTCCGGCTTGGGCGCATCCTGGGTCGATTGGCCATCGACATAGCGGTCCATGGAAAGCCAGTTCTCCAAATTGTAGGCGATGAAGCGGACGAGTTCCGGATCGGCCTCCTCCGCGGCCGGAGGGGCTGCCGGAGCTTCCGCCACCGGGGCGGGCTGGGTTGCCTCGGCCGGTGGGGTGGCGGCGGGTGCGGCTTCGGCGGCCTTTTCCTCGACCGTCGGCCCGGGCCAGGCGTTTTTTTCCTGATCCTTGCAGGAGGCGAGGGCCAAGAAAAACGCCCCGAAACCAATCGGGGCGACCATGCGCAGGGGCAGGAAGTTCATGATGATCGGGTCTCAGACATCGCGCGGCTCGGTGCCGGCGGCTTCCTTGACCTTCTTTTCGTCGGCGCGGGTCACTTCGGATTCGGCGCTGTTGATTTCGCGCTCGAATTCCTCACGGGCCTTCTTGAACTCACCCATGCTCTTGCCGAGGCCGCGGGCGAGTTCCGGGATCTTCTTCGCTCCGAAGAGGAGAAGGACGACGACGAAGATGATGATCCATTCCGGACCTTGGGGCAGCCCAATGGCGAGCGGTGCTTGCATGGCGAAAAGCTAGGTATGCTGAGGGCCGATAGCAACGGGAATTGCGGGGCGGTCCTTTCACCTCTTTCCGCTCATGGCGGGTCCAGTTGGCGCAAAAGTTGGGCCGACGGGGTGTGGTCGGGCGCCCGTCGGAGGGCCTCGCCGGCGGCGGCGCGGGCCTCGGCCGCCTGGCCGCGCCGCAGCAGCAGCGTGGCCCGGGCGTAGGGAGCATCGGGGCTGGAGGGATCGCTGGATTCCGCCGTGCTCAAGGCCTGCAGCGCCTTATCGAGCTGGTCCTGGCCGGCGTAGAGCAGGCCGAGATTGTACCAGGCACGGGTGTAGCGGGGGTTGATGCGGGTGGCCTGGAGGAAATGCTGCTCCGCCGCCTCCGGGCGGCCCGCCTCGAACTGGGCGAGACCGCACAGATACTGGATTTCGGCATTCTCCGGTGCCCGCCGCGCGGCCTCGGTCATCCACTCCAAGGCCTCCTCGCTGCGCCCTTGGCCGCTGAGGAAAACCGCCAGATCACGGCGCGGCACCGGCGAGGTTTTGTCCCATCCGGCGGCTTTTTTCATCCACTCCTCGGCCTCCCCGGGACGGTTGTGGACCATCGCCAGGCGCGCCATCTTCATGGCCCCGGCGGGCTGGTCGGATTGGTGACGGGCGATCGCCTCGACCTCCTTGACGGCCGGATGGTCGGCCGGCAGGCGGTCGATTGCCGCCCACGCGGCTTCCACGCGGACGGCCTTGAGCGGGTCGTTGAGCGCTTTTTCCAGCGGAGCTCCCGTTTCCCCGCGGCGGGCGATCAACAGGGCGGCGGCACAGCGGGCGAGCGGGCCGCCCTCGTGGATCGAGACATTGGCGGCGCGGACCACCCGGCTGTCGGTGGCCCACGGCTCCATCAGGCGCAGCAGGGTGCCCTGCCAGGCATCGATCTCCTCGCTGGAAAACACCTCCAGCAGCCCATCCAACGCGCCCGGTCGGCCCTGCGTGGCGGCGTGGATGGCGCGGGTGCGGGCACGGCCCACGGCGTTCATGTCCTCGCCGTACCAAGCGCGGGTTTTCTCGATCTGCCAGTCGAGACCTTGGTCGGCGTGGCAGTCGTTGCAGGCGTTGGGCGTGCCCAGCTCCTTGGTCAGCAGCGGGTCGGGGCGGGGAAATCGATGGTCGCTGCGCGGATCGCGGCCCATGTAGCGGCGCTTCGGCATGTGGCAGTCCACGCAGCTGGCACCCGGCGTGCCCGCGGCGTGATGGCTGTGGGTCGCGGCGTCGATCACCACCGCGCCCTCGGTCCCGCTGGCGTGGCAGCTCATGCAGAGGGTGTTCGATTTCACCAGGTCCGCGCCGAATTTCGGCCCGGCCGCGTGCGGGTCGTGGCAATCGGTGCAGCCGATCCCCTTGTGGCCCATGCGCGAGAGCATCAGAGAGGTGAACTTGTAGATCTCATCGAGCTGCTGGCCATCGGCGAACCACAGCCCGGGCTGGTCCGGCAGCGACAGCGAGTAATGGTCGTAAAACGAGCGGCCGGTGGCGAAGCCCTCGTCGAACTCCTCGCGGCGGGCGTGGCAGGTGGCGCAGGATTCCGTCCACTGCTGCTTGGTGAAATGGCGGCTGCGATCGATCAGGCAGCCGTTCGCATCCGTGGCGTGGGGTTTTTCCCCGTGGCACTGGGCGCAGCCGACGCCCTGCTCGACCCAGGCGGTGTGGTAGCCGTCGGAGTCCGCATCGTAGTGCTTCCGCAGGCCGGTGAAGTGACAGTAGGCGCACTGCGAGTTCCAGTTCATGCCGCGCTGGGTCCAGCTGCCCCATTCGTCGGGTGCGCGGTCCTCGTCGCCGTAAATGCTGAACCACTCCTTTTCCGCCGGGTCCCAGGCCATGTCGGGCACCTGGTAGCGAGCGTCCGGAGTGGCCAGCAGGTATTGAACAAGGGGCGTGTGGCCGATCGCCATCGGCGGCTTGCCGGACGGGTCGTCATCGTCCCCGGCACGCGGGTCCTGCCACTCGATGTGCGGGTTTTCGGCTCCGCCGGAAAAGGTCCAGCTGGCCTGGCCGTGAGCGACCTTCTGGCCGGCGAAGGCCTCCGCGTCGGTCGCCTCGCCGGTATCGCGGTGGGCCAGCGCGTGGTGGGAGCCGGCCCACGCGTCGTGGGCCCCGCGGTGGCAAGCTGTGCACTCGCTGGAGCGGGCGAGCCCGGCGGGATCGAGCGGCTGCGGCGGGGCGGGAGCGGCCGCGACCTCGGGCGATGCCTCCTTTTCCCCGCATCCGGCGACAAGCAGGGCGACAAGCAGGGATCCGGAAAGGGCGCGCATGTCCGGGCACCCTAGCGCTCCGCTGTCCGGTGGAAACCCCGGAATCCGGTCAGTAGATGATCTGCACCGGCGTGCCGACCTCGACCGATTCGAACAGGATCGGCGCGAAGGGCTTCGGCAGGCGGATGCAGCCGTGGGAGGCCGGGGCGCCGGGCTGCGGGATGATGCCGGCGTGCATGCCGATGCCGTAGTTCGTCAGCCGCATCCAGTAAGGCATCGGCGCCGCCACGTAGCGGCAGCCGTCGGGCACGGGGGTCGAGGGCTTGGCGTCGCCGTTGACCGTGTTGCCGAATTCATCCTCGATCCAGCCGTAGGCGTTCGAGTGCTTGTCGACGATTTTTTCGGTGATGTGGTAGGTGCCGGCGGGGGTGCCGTGGCCTTCCTTGCCGGTGGCCACGTAGCTCCAGCCGATCGGCCGTCCGCCGCGGGAGTAGAAGGCGCGCTGTTCGGTGAGGTTGATGCGGACCTTCACCTCGCCGGGTCCACCATCGTCGTTCCACTCGTAGAGGACCGGCTCGGCTCGGTGGGTCGTGACGCCGGGGGCCGGGACGCACGAGACCGCCGCGAAAAGCAGCGATCCCAGAAGGGCGGAAACGGTGAGTCGAAGGCTCGTCATGGCTGGTGCTGAGGAGGTTGGCGGCGGAGCTTAGAGGGGAATCCGTCCGCTTGCCAACTCCTCGCTGAGCAGGATTCGAGCCGCGTGTCAGGCCACCGTTTCGGCGTCCAGGGCGGAATAGTCCGTGTAGCCGGCGGCGATATCGCCCTGGCCGCCGTAGTAAAAGGTCGACGGATCCGGTTCGTTGAGCGGCGCGCCCGTGGCAAAACGCTCGGGCAGGTCGGGGTTGGCGATGAAAAGCTTGCCGAATGCCACGGCATCCGCCTCGCGGGATTGCAGAACACGCTCCGCCGACGCGGCGTCGAAGGCCTCGTTGGCGACGAAGGGACCGCCGAAGGCGGCGCGGATCGTCGGGCCGAGAGCGGGAGCGTGGTGGTGCTCGCGCGCCGACAGGTAGCCGATCTTCTTTTCCGCCAGCGCTTTCGCCACGGCGGTGAAAAGGGCCGCCGGGTCGGAGTCGCCCATGTCATGAGTGTCGCCGCGCGGCGCCAGGTGCACGCCGATCAGGCCGGGATCCCAGGATTCGGCCACCGCATCCACGACCTCCAGCAGGAAACGCAGGCGGTTCCCGATCGGGCCGCCGTATTCGTCGGTCCGGTGGTTGCTGGAGTCCTGCAGGAACTGATCGATCAGGTAGCCGTTGGCCCCGTGGATCATCACCCCGTCGAAGCCCGCCGCCTTGGCGCGGGCGGCGCCGCGGCGGTAGTCGTCCACGGTGGCGGCGATCTCCTCCACGGTCAGCGCGTGCGGGGTGGGGAAGGGCGTTTCCGGGCGCACCAGGCTGACGTGCCCCGCCGGCGCGATCGCGCTCGGCGCGACGGGCGGCTGGCCATCGAGGTAGATCGGGTGGGAAATGCGGCCGACGTGCCACAGCTGCAGCGCGATCCGCCCGCCGGCCTCGTGCACGGCGCGGGTGACTTTTTTCCACGCCTCGGCCTGCTCGTCGGACCAGATGCCCGGCGTGCCGGGGTAGCCGACCCCGCGGGGCGAGATGGAGGTGGCCTCGGTGAAGATCAGGCCGGCCGAGCTACGCTGAGCGTAGTAGGTGGCCATCAGGTCGGTGGGCACGCGGTCGTCGCCGGAACGGCAGCGGGTCAGCGGCGCCATCAGGATGCGGTTCGGCAGCTCGAGGCCGCCCAGTTGGAGGGGTGAGTGGAGCATGGTCGTTCAGGCTTCGGGTTCGGCGGTGAGGTCGAAGCGGATCACCACTTCGTCGCGGATCAGGTCGTCCGCCTTGCCGGCGTAAACGATGCCCCAGTCCTTGCGGTTGATGTCGAACTCGGCCTGGACCTTGATCGCATCGCCGTCCTTGCTGCCGGTGGCGGGGAAAGTGACGTTCTTTTCCACGCCGCGCATCAGCAGGTTGCCGGAGACCTCGTAGCCGGTGCCGGTCTTCTCGACGCCGGTGATGGTGAACTTCGACTCGGGATGGGTCCCGACGAGGAAGAAATCGCCCGACTTGAGATGCTCGGTGAGCTTGTCGGTGTCCGTCCACGTCGAGTTCATGTCGATCGTGATGGTGCCGCCGGTCACGTCGCCGTCCGGGCCGACGGTGAAGAAGCCGTCGAAGTCCTTGAAGCCGCCGTCATGGCTGCCGGTGACCTTCGAGCCGACGAAGGTGATCGTGGAGCCATCGGCGATGACGTAGCGGGTGCCGTTCGTCGCGGCGGCCGGGGCGGCGTCCTTGACAGTGGCATCGGTGGTCTTGTCCGCCGGGTTCTCGCAGGAAACCAGCGCGAAGGCCGCGAGCGCGGCAGGGGTCAGGGTGGTGACGAGGTGTTTCATGAAGTCGATGGAGTGGTTGGAGGGAAAAAGGAGAGAAATCAGCCGAGGTCAAACAGCAGCGCTTCGACCGTTTCGCCACCGGCGGTGAAGTCGAGCGTGCCCGCGGATTCGGTCGAGGCGCCGTCGCCGGGGTGGAGCGTCGCGCCGCCCGCCTCGAGGACGCCTGCGATGACCTGGATCCACGCCCCGCGGCCATCCGCGAGGCGGTGCGAAACGGTGGCCCCGGGAGTCAGGCGCAGCCGGTAGACCTCCGCGTCCTGCGCGATCGTCGCGGAGCCGTCGCGGCCATCCGGCGAGATCAGGAGGACCTTCGCCTCGGACTCGCGGGCGGGCTCGGGTTTCCATTCGGTGTAGCGCGGTTCGAGGCCTCGCTGGCGGGGCTGGATCCAGATCTGCAGGAAATGGGCGGCTTCGCTGGCGGAGGGGTTGAACTCCGAGTGCGTCACGCCGCGGCCGGCGGACATCAGCTGGATTTCCCCCGGCTCCAGCTCGCGCCGGTGGCCCATGCTGTCGCGGTGGGCCAGGCGGCCGGCCACGACGTAGGAAAAGATCTCCATGTCGCGGTGCGGATGCTCCGGGAAGCCGCCGTGCGGCGCCACACGGTCCTCGTTGATTACCCGCAGCGAGCGGAAGCCCATGTGCTCGGGGTCGTAGTAGTTGGCGAAGGAGAAGGTGTGGTGACTGTCCAGCCAGCCGTGGTCGGCATGGCCGCGCTCGCTGGAGCGGCGGATCGTCAGGGACGGTGCGGTCGTTTTCATGAGCCCATGCTGCCGCGGATCTCAGCCCAACGCCAATGCATGCTGTGGAAGCTGAGCATGCGAATAATGCATGCCGGGAGCTTGC
Organism: Haloferula sargassicola; assembly: GCF_040362925.1. Classification (NCBI taxonomy): domain Bacteria; kingdom Pseudomonadati; phylum Verrucomicrobiota; class Verrucomicrobiia; order Verrucomicrobiales; family Verrucomicrobiaceae; genus Haloferula; species Haloferula sargassicola. The sequence continues at coordinate 157,906 of NZ_BAABRI010000011.1, read as the reverse complement.
CGAACCGGCAAGCCGGCCGCAGGCTGGAGCCATGGATTCCAAGCTGGTGCGGGCGTTCCTGGCGGTCGTCGATGCGGGCTCGATCACCGCCGCCGCGCGGAAACTCGGGCTCACCCAGCCGGCGCTGAGCCGGCGGATCCAAGCGCTGGAGGAAGAGCTGGGGGTTCCCTTGCTGGAACGCGGGGCGCATTCGGTCTCGATCTCGCCGGCGGGCCGGGTTTTGGAGCGGGATGGCCGCAAGTGGCTGGCCATGGGCGCCCAGGTCCGGCAGCGCGTCGTTTCCGCCGGCCTCGGCGAGTCGCTGCGGGTCGGCTACTCGCCGTCGTTGGCGGGCGACCTTCTCGGTCCGGCTTTGGAGCGGTTCAGCCAGCTTCATCCGCGGGTGCGGGTGCAGCTTTCCGACCTTTCCACGGCGGAAATGAAGGATGCACTGAAGGAGGGCGATCTGGACCTGATCGTCACCGTGCCCGACCCGTCGGATGGAGCCGGCATCCACTGGGAGCCCGTGCTCCAGCGCGAACTCCGGCTCGCCGTCTCGCTGGGTCATCGCCTGGCGAAGCTCGACCGTGTCGCGGTTTCCGAACTGGCGGAGGAAAGCCTCCTCATGTTCGCCCGCGAGGGCTATCCCGACTACTGGAGGCGGGTCGGTGCGTTTTTCGCCGAGCAGGGGATTTCGCCCCGCGTGGTGGGGGAGTTCGACGGTCTCAGCAGCCTCTCGATGGCCGTCCAGGCGGGAATCGGAGTGGCCCTGATGGCCGACCGCGGCCCGGACCGTTCGCTGCCGGGGCTGACCTTGCTTTCCCTCCATCCCGACCCCCAGCCGATCTGCGTGTCCGCCGGATGGCGAAACGAACCGCAAGCCCCGGCGCGCGTGCTCATCGAGGAGCTGAAACGCAGCGCCGCCGGCGGCTGATCGCGACCTCGGGGAAGCTGACGCCCCGCCAACCCGCCTCCTGGCCGGGAATGACTCGGAAAAACCGCGTCCGGTGGCGGTCTGGGCGACGGCGAAGCGATCCGACGGCGTCCGGAGGGCGGCTGGGTGGCACGGAGGTCACCGGACGGCGTCCGGAGCCGGACGGACCGGGAAGGGGGCGATCGGACGGCGTCCGGAGGGCGGCTGGACGGCCCGGAGGCCACCGGACGGCGTCCAGAGCCGGACGGGCCGGGAAGGTGGCGATCGGACGGCGTCCGGAGGGCGGCTGGGCGGCCCGGAGGCCACCGGACGGCGTCCGGCAAGCGGGAGGCGTAAGGTGGCGGCGGAGGGGCGCTTTTACCTCGTCCGAAAGAGAAGGCGAAAACGGAAAGTCGGGAGGCGGGGGCATGAAAAAAGCCGGCGGCGCGAAGGCCGACGGCTTTTGGAAAAGTTCAGAGGAAACGCCGATCAGGCGACGAGGAGGGTTTCCTCGTCCTTGTCGCCGTCCTTGCACTTGTCGCAGCCGGCGAGGGTTTCGTCTTCGTCATCACCGCAGGCGAGGACGGTTTCCTCATCCTTGTCACCGTCCTTGCACTTGTCGCAGCCAGCGAGGGTTTCGTCTTCGTCGTCACCGCAGGCGAGGACGGTTTCCTCATCCTTGTCGCCGTCCTTGCACTTGTCGCAGCCGGCGAGGGTTTCGTCTTCGTCATCACCGCAGGCGAGGACGGTTTCTTCATCCTTGTCGCCGTCCTTGCACTTGTCGCAGCCGGCGAGGGTTTCCTCGTCCTTGTCACCCTTCTTGCACTTGTCGCAATCGGCGAGGACGGTTTCTTCATCCTTATCGCCCTTTTTGCACTTGTCGCAGTCGGCAAGGACTTCGCCTTCCTTTTTCTTTTCGTCGCCGCAAGCGCAGGAATCGCAGGCGCACTTCTTGCATTCGCAGGACTTGGCGCTCACCGCGGCGAGGGTTTCATCCTTGTCGCCATCCTTGCATTTGTCGCAATCGGCGAAGGCCATCGGCAGGCAGAAGCATGCCGCGATCAGGGAACGGAACATCAGGGTCATATTCAGTGGTGGGTTGAAGTTTGGTGGTCGGATTCGGTCGGTATCGAAACCAGCTGCCAGCCGGTTTCTAGAGAGTGAGAACACCTCGGCCTACAATTGTTCCCGAAAAAGTCGAAGAATTTTCGCGTGCGCTGCGCGTATTTTGCTTTTCGGAGACCCCTCAGCGGGCGGAAGCGAGCGTGCCTTCGGTGACCCCGAGTTTTTCCTGGGCGGCGACTTCGGCGGCAAGTTCTCCAGGCTGGATCCGGCCCGTGAGCAGGTCGAGATAGAGGCGGATGGTTTTTTCCGCGGCAGCGGGATCTTCATCCAGCAGCTCCAGGCGGAAGTGGCGCAGGCCGGTCCCCTGCAGGGCGGGAAAAAAGCGGGCGCCGGTTTGGGCGCGGCCGTTGAAGAGGGTGTTGCGGCAGCCGACGTCGGCCTGCAGGCGGTGGAGCTGGCCGACGCGGTCGCGCAGGTGGACGACATGCTTTTCGCAGGGCCGGCCGCAGTCCTTGTAGGAGGTGCCGGAGCTCATGAAGGTGCAGAAAACGCAGTGCTCCATGTGAAAGAGCGGCATGTGCTGGTGGAGCGTGAGCTCGAACCACCCGGCCGGAGCGGCGCCGAGGAGGTCGAGAACCTGGCCGATGTTGAGGTCGTAGGAAACGGTGAGCCGGTCGAGCCCGGCGGCCTCGCGCAGGAGCCGGGCGGTGATCGGGTTGGCGACGTTCAGGGAGAAGTCGCCGGTTTTCACGAGGTCGCTGCGGTCGCGGTAGTGGTGCAGCGCGGCGAGGTTGCGCAGCAGCAGGCCATCGGGCTCCGCGCGCTCGATGAGCTTCAGGTAGCCGAGTTCGCCGGGCTTGATGATGCGCGGGGTGGCAAGGTGGATCGTGGACGATCCGGCGCGGAGGGCCACCGCGTCCTTGTAGCGGCGGGGGTCTTCGAAGTCGCAGTAGATGGTGGGGATTTCCGCGGAAAGGGCGGCTTCGACCTGCGGCAGGGTGCGGCAGAGGACGGACAAGCGCGGAGCGGGGAGCGCGGAACGCGGAGTGGAAGGAGGGAGAAGGTCGCGGTGGGAAACGGAGGTGGCTCTCGGGGCGGCGGGCTCTTCCGAACCGGCCAGGAGCTCGACGAGTTGGCGGCGGAGGCGGTTGAGCTCGGAGACGGGGAGGTGACAGTCGCCTTCGAGGCGGTTGTCGAGCGAGGCCAGCTCGAAGGGCGTGTCGCCGAGACGGCCAAGCTGTTTTTCGAGGGTTTCGGCGGTGAGCGGATGCTTGGCGGCAGGCTGGAGCGGGGTGGCGGAATGGACCTCGCGGCGGGCCGCCACGGCCTGCCCCGGGCCGGGGCAGCCACTGAGGATCATCGCCTCGCCGGGCTTTCCGGAGACGGTGAGGTGGAGAGGGGTGCGCTTCGGGGTGAGCCTGGCGTTTTGCCAGAAGCGGCGGATCTCCGACTCCAGCGCGGGATCGGAGGTCTTGTAGAGAGTGACGCCGGGGCGGATGCGGTCGAAATTGATGCCGCTGTAGGTGCGGTGGAAGATGATCCGGTCGTTCTCGATCTTCCAGATGGAGGCGCCCTGTTCGAGGTCGCGGTTTTCGCCGGCGTCGAAGACGACCCCATCGCCGGGTTTGAGCGGGGGGACCTGCTGCGAGGGGGGCACGTCGAGCCGGATCCAGCCGTTCTGGGCCTCGGTGATGGTGCCGAGAAAAGGCCCGCGTTTTTTTCCGAAGCGACCGTGGGTCAGGTAGGGGTGGTCGGTGCCGCCCATCCAGCCGGTGGTGAGACCGCGGGAAAAGGTCATCTCCAGCGAATAGCGGTCCGTGGGAGTGATGACGGGCTCGCGGCGGGCCGCCGCTTCCACGGCCTGCGGCGGGCCGCCGCAGCCACAGGCATCGATGGCCTTGCGATAGACCCGGGTGACGGCGGCGACGTATTCCGGCGACTTGAGGCGGCCCTCGATTTTGAAGGACTTCACGCCGGAGCGGATGAGGTCGGGGATGAGGTCGACCACGGCCAGGTCCTGCGGGCTGAGCAGGTAGCGGACTTCGCCCATGTCCTTCGTTTCGCCATCGACCACCAGCTCGTACGGCATGCGGCAGGCCTGGGCGCATTCGCCGCGGTTGGCGGAGCGCTGGCCGAGCGACTCGCTGGTGAGGCATTGGCCGGAGTAGGCGACGCACAGGGCGCCGTGGACGAAGACTTCCAGCGGCGTGCTGGCGGGCTGGCCGAAGCGGTCGATTTCCTTCAGCGACAGCTCGCGGGCGAGCACGGCGCGCTCGAGTGGAAACAGGCTCTCGACGAAGGCGAGGCCCTCGGGGGCGGTGATCGTCATCTGGGTCGAGGCGTGGAGCTCGACCTCCGGCGCGATCTCGCGGGCCATCTTCGCCAGCCCGAGGTCCTGGATGATGAGCGCATCGACCCCGGCGGCGGCGATTTTCCGCAGCTGCGCCTCGGCGGCCTCCAGCTCGCCGGTGAAGATGAGCGTATTCATCGTCACGAAGCCCTTCACGCCATGTTGGTGAAGGAAGGCCATCAGCGCGGGCAGGTCCTCGTCGGTGAAGTTGTCGGCGCGCAGCCGGGCGTTGAAGGCGGGGAGACCGAAGAAGATCGCGTCCGCGCCGGCGGCGACCGCGGCACGGGCGCAGTCCCAGTTTCCAGCGGGGCTGAGGAGTTCAGGGGTCGGGGTGATCATCGGACGGGGTGGAATGGACTGAAAGAGAACCCGCCGGAGCAAGGCGGGATTGACGGCATTCGGCGTATTTTTCCCGGGAAGGCTTGCTGCGTTCACCCGCCGATTACCTCAAACGGGGTATGGAAAAGAAACGATTCATTCATAGGATCGGAGGAACGCCAGGGGATGACTTGGCGATCAAACCCGCAAAAACCCCGAAACCCATGAACAAGTACCTCGTTCCCAGCGCCTTGGTCGCGATGGCCTCCGCTTCGCCTGCTGCCTTGGTCCACCGCTATGATTTCGAAACCGACGGACTGGCCACCGACATCGTTGGAACCGCGGACGGCACCCTGTATGGCTCGGCCACCATCACCGGCGGGTCGCTCAACACGACCAACGTGCTCGGTCAACTCGACGGCAGTGGACTGCCGCAGAACGGCGTGGGCCTGCCCGCCTCCACGGTGGCGGGAATGAACGGTGCGTTCACGATCGAGCTCTGGACCAACTATTCCTTCGGCGGTTCGTCCTTCACGACGGCGTTTTCCTTCAGCGACGGGACGACCAGCAACTACGTGCTGGGAACCCCTGCGCGCGGCGGCTCGCCCTACCCCTCGTCGATCGCGGTCATTGGCGGGGGCACCTCCGGAGGCGAGCAGCTGGCTCGTGGCCAATACTTCGACAATGGCTCCCACCACTGGGTGATCACCTACGATGGCACCGACCTCACCTACTACCAGGACGCGTCCACGGACCTGGCTGGCTTCAATACCACCAACAGCTTCTCGGCGACGATTTCGGTTCCCGGCCTGGACCTCTCCAGCCTGACCCAGATCGGTCTCGCGGGAGGAGCCCCCTGGGGGGACAACAGCGCGACCGGCAGCATGCTCGACTTCCGCCTTTATGACCATGCGGTGACCGCCGCCCAGGTGGCGCAGCTCAACGCGCTCGGCGCGAATGCCAGCAACGCCCAGATCAGCGCCGTGGTGCCGGAGCCGGCGGCAACCCTCCTCGGATCGCTCGGCGCGCTCGGCCTGCTTCGCCGCCGCCGGAAGGCCTGATCGGAACCGATCCACGGCCCGGATCCTTCATGCCCGCCGCCCATTCCGGGGCGGCGGGCTTTTGCTTGTCTCATGGGCTCGGGAGGGACCGGGTGGCCACGCAACCGATCGAGGAGCCCGGGGTTGCAGCTCATCGCAACCCGAAGCCACCGCCATGCTGCCGAAAGCGACGACACCCTGGACCCCGACGGAAGCCGCCCACCTGATGCGTCGGGCCGGATTCGGGGGTTCGCCGGCCGAGGTGGCCCGGATCCACGCGCTCGGCCGGGTGGAGGCGGTCGAAGCCTTGCTTCACCCCGCGGAGAATCCGTCGCTGGCCGCCCCGTCGTGGACGCGGCCGGAGCGATGGCGCGAGGAAGGTCGCGAACGCTTCGAGAAAATGCGCGAACTGCGGGAGGCCGTGCCGGGGATGACGGAGGCGGACCGCGAAAAGGCGCGGCGGGAGGCGAATCAGCAATTCCAGCGCACGAACCGCCAGCGCCAGGCGGAGCTGGCCGCGTGGTGGTTCGATCGGATGCGCCACTCCGGCTCACCGCTGCGCGAAAAGATGGTGCTGTTCTGGCACGACCACTTCGCCACCTCCGCGCAGAAGGTTCGCGACGCGGGCCTGCTTTTCCAGCAGAACGAGCTGTTCCGGAAGCACGCGCTCGGTGACTTCCGCCAGCTGACCCATGCCGTGCTGTGGGATCCGGCGATGATGCTCTACCTCGACACGCAGTCCTCGCGGAAGGGCAAGCCGAACGAGAATTTCGCCCGCGAGGTGATGGAGCTCTTCACGCTCGGCGAGGGCAACTACACCGAGCAGGACATCCACGAAGCCGCCCGTGCTTTCACCGGCTACAAGCTGGACCGTCGGACCGGCGAGGTATTCCATGCGCGGCGCCAGTGGGATGGCGGGGAAAAGACGGTCTTCGGCAAAACGGCGAACTTCGACGGCGACGGCCTGATCGACCTGCTGTTCGAGCAGGATGCGGCGGCCCGCCATCTGCCGGCGAAGTTGTGGGCCTACTTCGTCGAGGACGAACCGCCTGCCGCGGTGGTGAAAGAGCTGGGGAAGACTTTCCGCGAGAGCGGCTTCCGCGTCGATGCGGTGCTGCGCGAGATCTTCCTCTCCAAGGTGTTCTACGATCCCTCGGTGATCCGCGGGCAGATCAAGAGCCCCGTCCAGTTTCTCGCGCAGATGTGCCAGGAGCTGGAAATCGACGGCCTGCCCGATGCCTACTTCGCCTCGGTGTCGCTCCAGCTCGGGCAGGTGCTCTTCATGCCGCCCAACGTCGCGGGCTGGGACTGGGGACGGGCCTGGATCAATACCAACACGCTGCTCAGCCGCTACAACGTCGCCGGCGTGGTCACGACCGGCTCGGCGGATGGCTCGGCGGATGCCCGCGGCACCCGCGGCGGCGAGGAGGCGGAGGAGATGATGATGGCGGGGGCGGAGCAGGGCCAGGGCGGGCGGATGCTGGCGCGGTTGGTCCAGCGGTCGATGCGGCGCTGGGACGGCCCGGATTTCGAAACGATCGCGCCGCGGCCGCTGCGCGAGGATCCGGAGAAGCTCGTCGATGCGCTGGTCGAACGCTTTTTCCAAGGCGATCCCGGCGAGAAGCAGCGCGCGGCCTTCATCGACTACGCCCAGTCGAAAAAGGGCGTCATTTTCACCAACCACGAAGTCGCCGAGCTGTGCCACCTGATGATGAGCACGCCGCAGTACCAACTCTGCTGAGGTATCATGAAAACACGACGGGAATTCCTGAGATCGACCCTGCTGGGCGCATCCGCGAGCTGGACGGTGCCGTTGTTCGTCGAGCGCACCTTCGCCGACCTGCATGTCGGTGCGAAGGACCTGGCGGTGCAGCCGGTGACGGGGAAGGATGATACGATCCTCGTCGTACTTCAGCTGGCCGGCGGAAACGACGGGCTGAACACGGTGGTGCCATACCACGATGATGCCTATTTCAAGGCCCGCCCGCAGCTGGCGAAGCAGGAGAAGGAGCTGATCCGCCTCTCCGATGGTGTGGGCTTGAACGCGGCGATGCCCTTTCTCGGCGGTCTCTACGACGAGGGCGGGCTGGCGGTGGTGCAGGGGGTCGGCTATCCGAACCCGAACCGTTCGCACTTCGTCTCGACGTCGGTGTGGGAAACGGCGGACCCGCGGGCGCGGTCGAACACCGGCTGGCTGGGGCGCTACTTCGACAACGCCTGCGCGGGCAGCGACCCGACGGTGGGCATTTCGCTGAACAAGACGCAGCCGGAGTCCTTCGGCGCGCTGAGGAACCCCGGCGTCTGCCTGAGTTCGCCGGAGCTCTACCGCTGGATCCACGGCGGCGGGGAGAAGGCGGAGGCGGAGCGGTTTTTCGAGTCGCTGAACTCGCCGGAAGAGGCGGTCGATGGCGCCTCGATCGACGAGCCGCCGGTGGGACGGCCCGGCGGCATCGCAGGGGAGACGAATCTGGCTTTCCTGGAGCGGGTGGCGATGGATGCCCGCGTTTCCTCGAAGAAGATCCTGGAGGTGGCGGCAAAGCACCGGACGCGGGTCCGTTACGAGGGTACACCGGTCGCGCGGAGCCTGAACATGGTGGCGCGAATGATCGCGGGGAAAATGCCGACGCGGGTCTACTACGTGAGCCACGGCGGGTTCGACACGCACAACGGGCAGATCAACTCACACGACCGCCTGCTGGGGCAGCTCGACCGGGCGCTGAAGTCGTTCTTTGCCGACCTGCGCGAGCAGGGAAATGCGGACCGGGTGACGCTGATGACTTTCTCGGAGTTTGGCCGGCGGGTGTCCGAAAACGCGAGCAAGGGGACCGACCACGGCAAGGCCTCGTGCCTGTTCGTGGCCGGCGGCGGGGTAAAGGGCGGGCTCTACGGCAGCCAGCCGAGCTTGACCGATCTCGATGCCGGCGACCTGAAGCACGCCGTCGATTTCCGCCAGGTGTATGCGACCGTCCTGGAGGACTGCCTGCGGGCGAAGTCGGAGCCAGTGCTGAAAGCGCGCTACGGCAAGCTGGATTTCATGGGATAAAAGGGGGCGCCGGCATCGCAGAGGGGCGGCGGGGCCGTAGGGGGCGGCGGGCATCGACCGCCGGGCGGGGAAGCGGCAGCCGGCGTTCCGGTGGAGTCCCTTGGGGTCCCTTGCAGCTTTCATTTCACGGAAAGAACGGCTCGCTAAGCAGGCAAGCTGAGCCGCCAGGAAATCGACGCGTACCGCTTTCAGTTCGTGGCAAGAACGCCAGCCGAAGACGGCAAGCCCAGCCTCCAGGGAATGGGCCCCCGCAGCTTTGATTTCACGGAAAGAACGGCTCGCCAAGAAGCGCAAGCCGAGCCTCCGGGAAATCGACGCCCGCAGCGTTTTCTTCACGGAAAGAACTGCCGGCCAAAGAGGGCAAGCCCAGCCTCCCCAAAACAGCTCGCCGCGAAAGGCAAGCCGAGCCACCAGAAAACGGACGCCTGCACCTTTCATTTCACAAAAAGACCGGCCGGCCAAAGAGGCAATCCCAGCCGCCAGGAACGCCCGCAGCTTTCATTTCACGGAAACTCGCCACAGAGGGTCAGCCCAGCCTCCAGCCAATCGACGCCGCAGCTTTTCTTCACAGAAAAGACGGCCCGCCCGACCTCGAAGCGACTCTCCGATCAGGCCCGCTCCCAACTCCAGCCCGGCGGTCGATGCCCGCCGCCCCATTCTACTTCGTGTCGGAATCGCGGGGGTGGGGCGTCGAGGAGAAACGCTGCGCGCTCAGAAAAGGCACAGCCCGCCATCGGGAGCTGCGGCGGGCTTGGGCCGGGCGAGGAGCAGGTCGATGGCGGTGAGTTCGTCGAGCGTGGGCGAGATCTCCTCATCCAGGACACGGCGGAGCCAGTCGGACCATAAGCCGGGGGTGCCGCCCTCTTTCCGTGAGAGGATCAGCGCGAGTTCGCTGAGACGACCGCTCGGGGCCAGTTGCTTGCGCGTGCGGCGGAGCCAGGCGGCAAGGAAGGGTCGGTCGGGCCGGCTGGGATGCACACGGGGAAACTACGGATCGCCGAAGGGTTTGGCAAGGCGGCAGTGTTCAATCGACCTGTGCCACGGCCATGGCAGCGATGCCTTCGCGACGGCCGATCGCGCCCAACAGTTCGTTGGTGGTCGCCTTGATGCCGACCCGCTCCGGCGGCAGGCCGAGTGCCCGGCCGATGTTCGCCTGCATGGCTTCGCGGTGCGGCAGCACCTTCGGCGCCTCGGCGATCAGGGTGGCATCGACGTTGACCAGGCTGTGTCCTTTCTCGCGGATCAGCGACGCGGCCTTTTCGAGAATCTCGAGGGAGTTGATGTCCTTGCAGGCGGGGTCGCCCGGCGGGAACCAGTGGCCGATGTCGGGCAGGCCGATTGCGCCCAGAACGGCATCGGCGATGGCATGGGAGAGCACGTCCGCATCGGAGTGGCCATCGAGGCCGTGGGTGTGCGGGATTTCCACGCCGCCGAGGATCAGCGGGCGGCCTTCCTTGAAACGGTGGATGTCGTAGCCGAGACCGGTCATGGGAGGAGATGGTAGATGGTAGATGGTAGATGGTAGATCAGATGAAAGCGTTGCAGGGGTATCGACGATCTGCCATCTGCGATCCACGATCTTAGAGTATTTCCTCGATGGGGATCAGGCCGTTGGTGGCGACGATGGCCCAGGAGTCGGTGGAGCCGGGGTTTTCCTGGAGGGTGACTTTTCCACCGGCGGCTTCGACGAGCAGTTTGCCGGCAGCGATGTCCCAGAGGGAAATACGGGACTCGACGTAGGCGTCGAGCCTGCCGCTGGCGATGTAGGCGAGGCCGAGCGCGGCGCTGCCCATCATGCGCATCTTGCGGGCGCGCAGCGACGCTTTGCGGAAACGTTCGAGGCCGACCTTGAGGGCCTCCTCGTCTTTTCCGCAGCCGACGAAGACGGCGCATTCCTCGAGTTTTTCGCGCTTCGAGCAGGCGATCGGCTTGCCGTTGAGCTGGGGCTGACTCCCTTTTTCGACCGTCCACGTCTCGCCGATGATCGGATCGTGGATCACGCCGAGGACGACGTCGCCATCGACTCGCAGGGCGATCGAGACGCAGAAGTGGGGGATGCCGTAGTAGAAATTCACGGTGCCGTCGATCGGATCAACGATCCATTGGCGGTTCGACTCCGCGTTCCCGCCGATGCCTTCTTCTCCATAGAAGGCGTCATCGGGCCGGGCACCGAGGAGGATGCCTTCGATGAGGTTCTGCGACTCCTTGTCGAGGGCGAGCTTGATGTCGTGGTGGGTGGCCTCATCGACGGCGGCTTCGTCGCCGAAGTGCTGCTTGAGGAGCTTGCCGGCCTCGACGGCGGCATGGACGGTGAGTTCGAGATCGGTCACGGGGGGAGGGTGGGCCGCGGATCCACCGGGTTCAAAGCAAGTTTTCCGACAAGCTTGTCGGGAGCGGAAGTGGGTGTTACCGTATCACCCGTGAAGACACTGACGTTCAAGGTGAGCGAGGACGAGGATCGGATGATCCGGTTGCTGGCGGAACGTGAGCAGCTGAGCCTTTCCGAGTATCTGAGGCGTCGTGCGATCGGACATGCGGGCCCGGCGGAAAGTTTCGCCCTCGAAACTTGTCCGAACACGGGCGCCAGAGTGTTTTCCGGAGCTTCGGGGAAACTGACGAGCGAGTCGGTGAAAGCGATGCTGGCTGACTTCCCATGAAAGCTTATCTCCTCGATGTGAACGTGCTGGTCGCCTGGGGCTGGGCGGACCATGAGGATCACGGACGGGTCACCGCTTGGGTAAAAAGTGGCATGAGACGCAGGTCGGTGAGGCTCTTGACCTCGGCTATTCCGGAGCTGGGATTTGTCAGGGTGTCGGTTCAGCGAACTGCGGGTCGCCTGCCGGTGGCGATGGCTGCGGAGGTGCTGCGCGGCTTGATCGAGGCGCTGGGGGAAAGACACGAGTTCGTTCCCGACAGCATTTCATCCGCCGGAGGATGGCCCGAGTGGTGTGATGGGGCGTCGCGAACGACGGATTCTCATCTGCTGGCGCTGGCTAGCCACCACGGCGCGGAGTTGGCGACCTTGGATCAGGGGATTCCCGGAGCGTTTTTGGTGCCCCGTCTGCCGATTTCATGATCGGCGGTCCATCAGCTGGATGATGCGGTGGGCGAGGTGGTGCTTGTCGTCTTCCGGGAGGGACTCGATGCGGTCGGGGAAGACGAGGAGGACCTGGTTGCGGTCGGAATCGAAGCCGATGCCGGGTTGGGAGACGTCGTTGGCGACGATGAGGTCGCAGCCCTTTTTTTCCAGCTTGGCCCGGGCGTGGCTGGCGAGGTTCTCGGTCTCCGCGGCGAAACCTACTAGAAATCCCGTAAATCCGAACTCGCCCCGGCAGGAGCCGAGGATGTCGGGGTTCTTGACGAGTTCGAGGGTCAGGGTGGCGGCGGATTTCTTGATCTTCTGCTCCGCGGCGGTGGCGGGCCGGTAGTCGGCCACGGCGGCGGCGAAAATGGCGGCGTCCATGCGCCCGATGTGGCTTTCCACCGCCTCATACATGTCGGCGGCGGTTTCGACGGGCAGGAAATCGACGCCGTCGGGCACGTCGAGGTTGGTGGGGCCGGAGACGAGCAGGACCTGGTGGCCGTCGTGCGCGGCCGCCGCGGCGAGGGCATAGCCCATTTTCCCCGATGACCGGTTGGTCAGGTAGCGGACGGGATCGAGCGGCTCGCGGGTCGGGCCGGCGGTGATGAGGATTTTCACGTCTCAGTCGTCGTGGCTGGGAGCGGAGAGGCGCTTGTAGTCGGCCTTGGCGGTTTCGAGCTGATCGCCGGTGAGTTGACCGTCCAGGGTTTCGAGCAGCTTGGAGGCATTCGCATCGCCGCGATCGATGGCGATTTTCGCCAGCGTCCAGGCGCGGGAAAGGTCGGGCTTCATGCCGACCCCGAAGGCGTGCATGCGGGCCAGAGCGGTGGTGGCCTGGGCGTGGCCCTGGCCGGCGGCCTGGGAGTAGAGGTCGGTCGCCAGCGGCAGGTTCTGCTCGATACCCAGCCCCTTTTCGTAAAGGGCGGCGAGATTGAACTGGGCGGCGGCGAAGCCGGACTTGGAAGCCCGCAGCAACCACGCAGCCGCCGCGACGGGATCGGACCCGCCGAGGTCGTCCGCCAAGTAGAGGAGGGCGAGGGCGTTCTGGGCCATCGGCAGGTCCGCTTTGGCGGCGAACAGGAGGTGCTGGTGGATGGCGGACTGGTCGGGCTTTTCCCGGCCACCGAGCATGCCGGCGAGTTCGAGGTGGGCATGGGCATTCCCCGCCTCGGCCGATTTTTCCAGCCACTCGACGCCGGCAGCCTCGTTCTTCCCGATGCCCTGGCCCTTGATGAGAAACCGTGCCACCGCGAGCATGCAGTCGGGCTGGCCGTTCTCCGCGCCGGTGAGGAAGGTCTGATAGGCGGACTCCAGGTCCTTCTCCTGGGTTTCCTGATAGGCGCCGAGGAGGAGAAAGCCGAGGGTCTGCCCGTTTTCGATGCCCTTGTGAAGCCACTTGAGGCCTTCCTCGCGGGTGCTTTTCTCGTCCGACTCGATCAGGCGCGAACCCAGCGGAACGTAGGCTCCGAGGTTACCCCGTTCCGCGGCCTTGCGGATGTGTTGCAGGGCCTTTTCCGGATCGTTTTTTTCGGGAAAACCGAACTCACCCGAGTAGAGCCGCGCCAGCAACAGGTCGGAGGTGGAGTCGCCGCTTTCCGAAGACCGGATCCACCAGTCGATGGCCTGGTCGACGTCGCGGTCGCCATCGACGACGCCCTGCAGCCAGGCCTCTCCGAGGATGCGCCCGGCCATGCCGGGTTCACTTTCCGCCGCGGCTTCGAGCGCCGCGCGGCCCTGCTTTTTTTCATCGGCGTCCGCCGAGTGGAGGAGGATCAAGGCGCGCCGGTATTTCGATTCGAGATGCCCCCCCTCGGCGGCGCGTTGGTAGAACTCGAGCGCCTTTTCGCGGGACAGGGGGGCCCCCTGGCCGGTTTCCGCGGCGAATCCGAGCACGAAGAACGCGTCCGGGTCGCCTTGCTCCGCCAGCTTGGCGGCAGCTTCGACGGCTTCGGCGTGGTCGCCGTTGCGGAAGTCGGCCAGGATTTTGGCCATCGGCCCCTCTTGGGTGGCCTGCGGGACTCCGGGTTCGAGCTGCCCCACCACCAGGCTCGCGAGGAGCGGCGTCACGAGCAAGACGAGGCGGACCGGCATGGATTTCATCGCCGGATCATGAGGGGCAGGCAGGGGCTGCCAAGTGGAATCCCGGCCGCGCGAAGGGCCGGCCTCAACCGGTGGTGCGCAGGCCCGAGGAGATGGCGTTGATGGAGAGCAGGAGTTTCGGGAACAGCGCCTCGGCCTCGGAGTCCTGGCCGTCGGCGACGAGCTGGCGCCAGTGGGCGATGAGCTGGACCTGCTGGCGGTGGAGGACGCGCAGCGGGGCCTCGCGGATGTCCAGGGTCTTGGCCATGCGCGGGCGGCGGCTGCGCATGTCGCCATCGAACAGCTCGGCGAGCAGGTCGCGGGTGCGCTCGAACTCGGCCACGATGATGTCCATGAAACGCTGGCGGAGTGCTTCATCGGCCACGAGGCCGGCGTAGCTCCGCATCAGCTCGAGGTTGGCCGAGGCGAGGTTGGTTTCGACGTTGGTGAGCGTGTAGCTGAGAAAGGTCGACTGCGGCAGCGCGTCCTTGAGGGCGGCGAACTTGTCCGGGGAGTTGGTCTTCATTTCCTCCAGTGCGCTGCCGACGCCGAACCAGCCGGGCAGGTAGAAGCGGGCCTGGGTCCAGGAAAACACCCAGGGAATCGCGCGCAGGTCGGCGATCGAGTGGCCCTTCGTGCCGGTACGGCGGGCGGGGCGGGAGCCGATGCGCGAGTTTTCCAGCGCGTCGATGGGCGTGGCCTGGCGGTAGAAATCGATGAAGCCCTCGGCGTGGAGCAGCTGCTGGTAGGCGTGCTGGCTGGCGGCGGAAAGCTCGGGGACGAGCGACTCGGCGGGGTCCTCGGCCGGCGCGGGCTGGCGGTGGTGCGCGGTGGTGATCGCGGTGCCGGCGAGCAGCAACTCGAGGTTGTAGGTGGCGTTGGCGAGGTTGGCGTATTTTTGCGCGATCGACTCGCCCTGCTCGGTCATGCGGAAGCCGCCGGACAGCGAGCCGTGCGGCAGGGCGGCCATGAACCAGTGGGTCGGGCCGGCGCCGCGGGAGATGGTGCCGCCGCGGCCGTGGAAGAAGCGCAGCTTCACGCCGTGCTCGGTGGCGACCTGGGTGAGGTTTTCCTGGGCCTCGTGGAGCGACCAGGCGGCGGCGAGGATGCCGCAGTCCTTGTTCGAGTCCGAGTAGCCCAGCATGACCTGCTGGACCGGCGCGGCGCGGCGTTTCACGAAGGGATGCGAAAGATAAGCGGCCATGATGCCGGGCGCGCGTTCGAGGTCGTCCATGGTCTCGAAGAGCGGGACGACTTCGAGCGGGCAGACGGGGCCCTCGGGCGTCATCTCCATGAGGCCGGCCTCGCGGGCGAGGAGGAAGACGCCGAGCAGGTCGGAGAGCTGGCGGGTCATCGAGACGATGAGCGCGCCGAGGCCGTGCTTGCCGTGCTCCTCGATCTCGGCGGCGAGCACGCGGTGGGCATCGAGGACCAGATCGGCCTGCTCGCCGGCGCTGGCGGTATCGTGGAGGAAAGGGCGGGGCGACTTGAGTTCGTTTTCGAGCAGGGTGAGGCGCTCCTCCTCCGGCCAGCTGCCGTAGTTTTCGCCATCCGGCACGCCGGCGGCGGTGAGCAGCTGGGCGATCGCCTGGTCGTGGAACTCCGAGTTCTGCCGTACATCGAGCGTGGCGAGGTGGAAGCCGAAGATGTCGAGCTTCTGGCGCAGCGGGCGGATGTACTGCTCGTCGATGTGGGTGCAGCCGGTGGTGCTGATGGTGTCGCCGAGCAGCTTGAGGTCCTCGCCAAAGGCGGCGGGTCCGGGGTAGCCGGGGAGGCCCTCGATCTGGCGCTCGAGGCGGGCGGCCATCAGCGCGGCGAGGTGGCGCCAGGGCTCCTCGTGGAAGCGGTTGTGAAGCGCGGTGGAAACGGCCTCGTCGCCGAGGGTGAAGGTCAGCTCGTCGATGCGGGTTTCGAGCTCGTCGGGCACGTCATTGAGCTGGCGGGAAAGGGTGAGCTGGGTGCCCAGCGTGACCAGCTCGCGGTGGAGCAGTTGCAGCGCGGCCTTGCGCAGCATGCCGAGGGTTTCGTGGGTGACCTCCGGCGTGACCAGCGGGTGGCCGTCGCGGTCGCCACCGATCCAGGTGCCGAAAGACAGGCGGGGCACGTTTTCCGCGGCGCGGAGGGTATCCATCGGAAAGCCGGCATCGCGCCAGGCTTCGGTGAAATGGAGGTCGAGCCGGTTGAGCGCGTGCGGGAAGAGGTCGCGCAGGTAGTGGATGGCATCGCGCAGCTCGCGGAAGAGATCGGGCCGGACCAGGTGGATCTCGCCGGTGCGCCAGAGGGTTTCCAGGGCGGTGACCATGCGCTGGCGGATTCGGCGGCGCTCGCGCTCGGTGTATTTCGGGTATTCGGAGCGGACGAGTTCGTCGTAGAGCGCGCGGTGGCGTTCGCGGACTGAGGAGCGCTTGGCCTCGGTCGGGTGGGCGGTGAGGACCGGCTGGACGTCGACATCGCGCAGGACGCCGATGATTTCCTCCGGCGAGAGGCCCATGGCCCGCATGTCCTTCAGCGCGCGGGGCCAGAGGCCGCGGATCGAGTCGGCACCGAGGGTTTTCTCGCGCTCGCGGCGGATCGCGGCGGCGACGCGTTCCTCGGTCATGTTGAGGAGCTGGAAGCCGATCGAATAGAGCTGCTGGGTGCCCTCCGGCGGGTGGTCCTCGGGCACGGTGCCGGACCACGGCAGGTAGGGCAGCAGGTCGTCCTCGCCGAGCGATTTCAGCGCCTCGGCGAGGCAGTCGATGAGCGTCTCGAGGGTTTCGTCGATCTGTTCGAAACCTTCGAGGCGGAGCTGTTCACGGGTAGGGGAGGACTCGGTCATCGGCGCGCCGACTTAAGCAGGGATCGCGCCGATGTCCCAAGTCCGGTTTTTCGAAAAAACCGCCCGCTTACTCGACCGGCGTCTCGTGGTAGAGGCCCACATCGATGAACTGGCCGCCGGTGGTCTGGTGGCAGTGCACGGCGATCACGTTTTTGCCCGACTTCAGCGCGGAGGCCTCCAGCGGCAGCGAGATGTAGCCGCCGGTGTGGCCCTTGAGGTCGGCGATCCGGGTGCCATTCAGGAACACCTGCGCGTCCTCGTCATGATAGATCGACAGCCCGTAGCTGCCGTCCGATTGCGGCGTGAGACGGAACTCCTTGCGCAGCCAGATGTCGCTGCTCTTCCAGTCCGAGCGGACGCGCGCGTTCAGCGTGCCGACGGTGCCGAAGCCGGCGGTGTCGGTCTTCCACGAGGCGTCCTTGAAGTCCGGCTTTTCCCAGCCATCGGCGGGTTGGGTTTCGGTGTGCTTCCAGCGTTCCGCCTTGTCCGGGGCGGTGGCGATGATGGTCTCGCGCTTCACCACGTCGGGCGTGGCCAGCAGCTTGTCGGAAAGCTCGCGCAGCCAGCGGGTGTCCACCTTTTTCTCCCGGTCGTAGGTCAGCAGGCCGTTGATTTCCCCCTCCACGTCGGTGGTCTGGGTGTAAACGCCGGCCGCGACGCCCTGCTTGCGAAGCTGGCAGAGGATGTCGATCGACTGCGTGTAGCGGCTCTTCCACTCGTCGATGTCCTTCGGTAGCCCGCCGTAGCCCCAGTTGTTGGCGTCGGGGTTCCAGAGGTGGCCCTTCACGGGAAATCCGTGCCCGCCGAACTCGCCGACCACCTTGATGTAGTCGTTCAGCCGCTTCTGGTCGAAAGGATAGCCCGGATGCGGGTAGCGGTGCTCGTCGGCGATGTCGCCGATTTCCCAGAAGTTGCCGCCGGAAGCAATGTTGATCAGGCGGGTTTTGTCGTAGTCGATCGCCATCTTGCCCATGGCCAAAGTGTCGTGCTGGCCCCAGGCTTCGTTGAAGGGGGTCCAGACGACGATGCTCGGGTGATCGCGCAGATGATCGACCATGCGCTTGTATTCGGTGACCCACTGCTCGGCGTGCTCGGCCGGCCATTTCGCGTCCTCCGGATCTTTTCCGAAACGCGTCCAGCGCGGGCTGGGCCCGCCGCTGACCTGGTCTTGCCACAACATCATGCCGAGGCGGTCGCAGTGCATGTAGTAGCGGCGGGGTTCGACCTTGATGTGCTTGCGGATCATGTTGAAGCCGGCGTCGCGCAGGAACTCGATGTCCGAGAGCATGGCGGCGTCGGATGGCGGCGTGAGCAAGCCGGCGGGCCACCATCCCTGATCGAGCGGACCCCAGTGGAAGATGATCTTGCCGTTCAGCGTGAAGCGCCAGTTGCCGTCGGCGTCCTTGGCTTTGCCGACCTTTCGCAGGGCGGTGTAGGACTTGGCGGAGTCGATGACCTGGCCGCTGCCGTCGAGCAGCTCGACTTTCAGATCGTAAACCTTCGGGCTCTCCGGCGACCACAGCTCGGCGTCGGGGATTTCGAGGGAAACGGGGCCGCTGCCCTCGGCGGTCGGGCCGTCCACCACGGACACGCGGACCTTTTCGCCATCGATGGCCGGGCCGCGCAGCTTCGGGGTCACGGTCACGGTGCCGGTCTTGATGTCGCAGGCGAAATCGAGGTCCTCGAGCGAGCGTTCGGGCACGTTTTCGAGCCACACGGTCTGCCAGATGCCGGTCACGCGGGTGTAGAAGATGCCTTGGGCCTTGCGGCGCTGCTTGCCATTGAGCTGGAACTCCTCGGTGGCGTCGTAGCAACGGACGACCAGCTCGTTGCCGTCGGCCTTCAGCGCGCCGGTGATGTCGAAGCTGAACGGCGTGTTGCCGCCGCGGTGTTGACCGATTTCCTGGCCATTGACCCACACCGTGGTGTCGTAGTCGACCGCTTCGAAGTGCAGCAGCGATCGTTTTCCGGACACGGCGGCGGGCAGCGGACGGTGATACCAGAGGGCTTCGCTGTCCTCGATGACGCGTCCGACGCCGGACAACGCGGCCTCCGGCGCAAAGGGAACCAGGATTTCCCCGGCCCAGTCGGAGGGCTGGCCGTCCTCCTTGCCGGTGACCTGGTAGTCCCAGAGTCCGTTGAGGTTGGTCCACTCGCCGCGTTCGAGCAGCGGGCGCGGGTATTCGGTCCAGACCTTGTCGGGCTTCAGATCCTTGGCCCATGGGGACATGATCTTGCCTTCGACGGGTTTCCACTCGGCGTGCAGCGGAGCTGCCAGGCCGAGCGCGAGCAGGGTGGATATCAGGTGGGTTGCTTTCATGGGTTGATGGAGAATGTCCCCGGCGGCGCAAGTGTCCCCCGCCGGTCGTGTCACCGGGTGCCGGTCATCATGGTCCAGTGCTTTCCGGCCAGGCCCACGCCGAGCAGGTTGGGGCCGCTGGCCATCATGATGAAACGGTGGCCGTCCGAGTGGAACCAGGCCGTGTAGGCGTCCGACGGGCTGGTGGAGCCCATGTAGATGTTTTCCCCGCTGGCGGCCCATTGGAAGCCGGCCTTGGCCGCGCGGTCCCACGGCGTCTTTTTTCCGGGGACGGGGGATTCGTGGGCGAAAAAGCCGAGCCGCTCCATGTCCTCGGAGTGCCCCTTGGCGGCGTCGCTCAGCTTTTCCTCCAGCAGCAGCGGCACCAGCCCGAGCACCGAGCGGTTGTGGTTCAGGATGCTGGCGAAGTCCTTCATCGCCGGCTTCGCCCATGAGGAGGGAAGGGCGTCGTTCGCCTTCTCGACCTCGGCCAGCTTGGTGACCTCCTTGCGCGTTTTTTCCAGCCGCCGGCGCATGTCCTCGAGGTCGCTCAGGCGGTGGTTGTCATCGATGAACTCGTCCCGAATCTCCTCGAGGTCCAGATCCTCCGGCTCCTCCTCGAACTGCTCGCGCTCCTTGCGGATCTCGGCCGCGGCGGTGAGGTGGGCATCGATCGCCTGGTCGAAGCGACCGGTGTCGATCTCCGCCGCCTTGCGGATCTTTTTCACCATCTTCTCCACGCCCTCGACGTCCTTCTCGAGCTTCTTGATCTCGCGGGGCTCCTTCTTCCAGTCGGTCCGGATGCGGCCCATCACGCGTTGGCGCTCCTCATCCAGTTCCTCGGCCAGCTTCTGGTGCTCCAGGTACGGATTCGAGCTGGCGCGCATCGGCTCGCACAGCTGGTTGAGGCGATCGAGGTGGCAATCCTCGGCCGCCTCGAGCGCGTCCTCGTAGTGATCCATTTCCTCGGCCCCGAGCTGCATCCAGCTGCGGAACGCGGCCTGGCGCTTCGACGAATCGGTGGATTGCATCCAGTCCTGCGCCTTGCGGGTGAATTCCTCGGGAGCGGCGGCGAGCGGGACGGCGAGCGACAGGAGGAGGAAAAGCGGGAGCGGCTTCATGGCGGCGGACGTCGCGGATGGGGCCGACCTACGGACCTCGCAGCCCCGCTCATTCATTGAATTCCGTCGTCGCCGGAATGGCTTCCGCCTTGACCGCCGCGGGGACGGGTGGTTCGGTCCGCCCGCCATGCTTCGCCAGGTGTTGAAATCCAAGCTCTACCGCGCGGTCGCAACCGATTCGGTGGTCGATTACGAAGGCAGCATCGAGATTCCCCGGGATCTGATGGAGGCGGCGGACCTTTGGGAGGGCGAGAAGGTGCTGGTAGCCTCGATCGATACCACCGCGCGCCTCGAGACCTACGTGCTGGCCGGCGCGCCGGGGACCGGGAAAATCCTGATCAACGGCGGTGCGGCGAACCGGATCAAGAAAGGCGAGCGGCTGACCATCATGGCCTTCGCGCTGACCGAAACGCCGATCAAGCCGGTGAAGCTGGTCCTCGACGAGACGAACGCGGTGATCCGCGGCGGCAAGTAAGGCAGCGCGACGCAGCTCGGGCTGGCCATGGCACGGGCCTGTGCTAGGGGTGGGGAATCTTGTCTTCCTCCGATGATTCGTTTTTCCGCCCGCGCGTGGCGCTGCTGACCTGGGAGTATCCGCCTGAAGTGACCGGCGGGCTCGGAATCGCCTGCGAGGGCATCGCCCGGGCGCTGGACCGCCTGACGGGCGTGGAGGTGATCACGCCCGCTGGCGAGGCGGTGGATCCCTACGATTGCGACCCGGAGGATCTGGAGGGCGGCGAATACGGGGCTCTCGTTTTGCAGCGCGCGGCCCATGCGGACGTGGTGCATGCGCACGACTGGATGACCTTTCCCGCGGCGATGGCCTGGGCGCGGCAGACCGGCCGGCCGTGGGTGGCGCACGTGCATTCCCTGGAAATCGATCGCTCGGGCGGCATGGCGCTGCCGGAGATCCGGGAGATCGAGGGCGCCGGCCTGCGCATGGCGGACGCGGTGATCGCGGTGAGCCACCGCACCGCGGCGCGATGCGTGGACGAGTATGGCGTGAGCCCGGAGAAGCTGCATGTCGTCCACAACGGCATCGAGCCGGTGAAGCCTTGGCGGCACGAGACCGGGGTGCCGAGGGTGAGCTTCATCGGCCGGCTGACCTGGCAGAAGGCACCGGATGATTTCGTCGAGATCGCCGCGCGGATCGCGGAAATGAACAAGGTGGTTCAGTTCACGATGGCCGGCCGCGGTGAGATGGGGCCGGAGCTGGTCGAGCGGATCGCGAAGCACGGGCTGACGCGGCGCTTTGAAATGCCGGGCTTCATCGGCCGCGAAGCCGTCAGGGCGTTGCTGGCGCGGACCGATGTGCTCTGCATGCCATCGCGCGAGGAACCCTTCGGGCTGGTGGCGCTGGAGGCGGCGGCCTTCGCGGTGCCGGCGGTGATTTCCACGACCGCCGGCGTGGGCGAACTGCTGCCGGCGGCGCGGCACGTGGAGGCGGGGGACGTGGAGGGATTCGCCGGGCGGATCTGGGGGCTGGTGGTCGATCCGGAATGGCGCCGCGAGCTGGGGGAAAGATCGCAGCTTCAAGCCAAGTGGGCGACCTGGGACCGCACCGCCGCGGCGGTGATCGAGGTGCTGCGCCAAGTGATCTGAACAGGCGGCGGGTGATGTGATCGGGGCGGCGGGCATCGACCGCCGGACAGGGAGGAGCAGGCGCGTCGGCTCTCGAAGACGCTCCGAGGTCTTCGCCGCGCGCCTCGGAGGGACGCGAAGGGGCAGGTCCTTGCCTCGCGCTCGAAAGAACACGAAGCAGCCGCTCATGGCCTCGCACTCGAAAGGACTCGAAGCAGCTCAAGAGCGCGCGAAACGGCAGGGCCCTGCCCGGCGGTCGATGCCCGCCGCCCCCCTCCGTCAGCGCTCGCGGACGCGCTCGACGTTGGCGCCGAGGGCTTCGAGCTTTTCATCAATGTGCTCGTAGCCGCGGTCGATGTGATAAAGCCGATTGATCTCGGTGGTGCCCTTGGCCACGAGGCCGGCCAGCACGAGCGCGGCGGAGGCGCGGAGGTCGCTGGCCATGACGGGCGCGCCGCTGAGGCCGGTGACGCCCTTGATGACCGCTTTTCCGTCGGCGACGTGGATGTCGGCACCCATGCGCTTGAGCTCGGCGCAGTGCATGAAGCGCTGCGGGAAAATCGTGTCGACCACGACGCTGCTGCCTGGCGTGAGCGCGAACAAGGCGGTCATCTGCGCCTGCATGTCGGTCGGGTAGCCGGGGTAGGGCTCGGTGACGATCTCGACCGGCATCGGCGTGTCGCCGCGATGCACGGTGCAGGCATCGCCGCTGCTGTTGAAATGGACCTGGTGGCCGGCCTTGCGCAGGGCCGCGGTGACGGCGACGAGGTGCCCCTCGTGCACGCGGCGCAGGGTCACACCCTCGCCGGCGAGCGCGGCAGCGACCATGAAGGTGCCAGCCTCGATGCGGTCGGGGATGACGTTGTGGACCGTTCCGTGGAGTTTTTTCACACCCTCGATCTTGATCACCGGCGTGCCGGCTCCGCTGACCTTGGCGCCCATGGAGTTGAGGAAATCGGCGAGATCCACGACTTCCGGCTCGCAGGCGGCCGAGGTGATGGTGGTGGTGCCCTCGGCGAGCGTGGCGGCCATCATGACGTTGTCGGTGCCGAGCACGGTGGGTCCGTTTTCCCCGCAAAGATCGATGGTGGCTCCCTTCAGGCCCTCCGGCGCGGAAAGGATGACATTCCCGCCCTCAAACTCGGCCTTCGCGCCGAGCGCCTCGAGGCCGCGGATGTGGAGGTCGATCGGCCGATCGCCGATGACGCAGCCGCCGGGCAGGGCGACGACGCAGCGATGTTTCCGCGCGAGCAGCGGGCCCATCATGCAGACCGAGGCGCGCATGCGGCGGACGATGTCATAGGGTGCCGTGTCGGAAATCTCGGCTGCGGTGATGCGGACGGTGCCGGAGAAGCGTTCGACGTCGGCCCCGAGACCGGTGAGGATCTGCACCATGTAGTTGGTGTCCGAAACGTCCGGCACGCGGCGGATGACGACGTCGTCCTCGGTCAAAAGCGCGGCGGCGAGGATGGGCAACGAGGCGTTTTTCGATCCTGAAATGGTGATGGCGCCGTGGATCGGGGTGCCGCCGTGAACGAGGAGTTTGTCCATCCGGGAAAGTAGCAGGAATTCAGTGGTCAGGCTTCGGGACGCCTCGCGACCGGGAAGCGGGGGATGCCAGAGAGGTCGTTGAGGGTCAAGACGTCCTTGACCGGGCAGGTGAGAGATCAAAGTTGAGAACGAGAGGCGGCTGTGGCAGATGGGGGCATGAAACGGACGTTGACGGCAGTGTTCATCCGCGAGGGCGATGGGTTCGTGGCTTCTCTGCCCCGAACTCAATGTGGCCTCGCAAGGGATTAGCGTCGAGGAAGCGAAGACCCATCTGATCGAAGCGGTTGAATTGTTCTTCGAGTGCGCATCGCCCTCGGAGATCGAGGAGCGGCTTTCCACCGAGTCCTTCGTTTCGACCATGGAGGTGAGCGTTGCCTAAAATGCCGGTGCTTTCCCGCAGGGAGAGCCGCAGGAGGAACGTCATCTGATCGAGGCGGTCAGGGCTCCGTTTTGAAGCCGAACCGGCGCGTCAATCCAGCTCCGACAGCCGATAGAAACGTCCCTCAGGCATGGCAGGATCGCCGTCGCGCCACATGATCTGCGACGATTCCGCGAAGATTGCCGGGCCGGCCGGCCGCCATTCGGAGAGGTCGGCGGAAACCTCCACCTGATACTCTCCTCCGGGCTCGGTGGGGAAATGGAGGCAGCGACCGCCACCGGTCTCGATCTCGAGCCTTGTCGCCATCGTTTCCGTGGGATCGGGCACGGGTGGCAGCGAAATGGCCAGCACCGGCGTCAATCGGAGGTCCGGCAGATTCGCGGAATATTGCAGGATCACGATCCGGTAATCGCCCGACTCCATCGGCCCGGCCACATCGATGAAACCGTCGCCGGAGGAATTGTAGAGCGTGGCACCGGCAGGCAGGCCGCTCACGGCGAGCCGGAAGCCGGACTGGGTCCATGGCGAGTCGTTGTGGACGATCACGAGTTGAAAATAGAGCCCGCTCGCCGCGTCGTAGCCGGGCTCGATGGTCAGGCCGATCGCGAGGTCGTCGGGGCTGAATTGCAGCTCATAAGCGCCCGCATCCGGTGCCAGCCCGACGTGTCGCCGAAATGGCTCGCCCCGCTGATCAAATGCCGGGGTTTCCGCCGGCAGGCCGAGATCGAGCGCCGGGCTGTTCGCCGAGATCGGGATCGTGCGGGTGAAGCCGCCGTGGAAATCAAGCTCGCCGAGACCTGCCTCGGCCGGGGAGGCGACGGCGAGGCTGCCGGGGTGATCGGGGGAGATGGGTTCGCCGTCCCGAAGGAGGCCGACGAAAAGATTGCCCCCTCGATCGAAGGTGGAGGCACCGAGGTTGCCGATTTCCCCGGTCAGCAGGCAGTTCGTAAATTGGACCGGGCGGGAGGAGATCGCGCCGTGGTTGGCTGCGAAGGTGCAATGCTTCAGAGGCGAGGGCGTCAGCATATCGAGGCAGACTCCCTCGTTCCCGGTGAAGGTGCAGTTTTCGATAACCGGAGAGAGCCAATACTGGCGGATGCAGTGCTCTGTGTTTCCTTCAAAAAGACAGCGGCGAACGATGGGGGCGCTGCTCCGGCCGTAGAGATCCAGCGCGGTCTGGTTGCCGATGAACTCGCAGTCTTCAATCAGCATGCTTCCTTCGTATCGCATCGATTGCACGGCAACCGAAGCGCCGCGGATGACGAGGCGGCGCAGGGTGAGATCCTGGGAGGCGGCGGTTCCGTTGGCCCCCGCAATGGAGAATAAAGGTCCACCTGTGCCTTGAATCGTGACCCGGCCGGGAGACGGCGGGCCTTCGATCGTGAACCCCTCCCGCGCGCCATACGGGCTCGGGCTGCCGTTTCCCAGGACGACCGTGACGGGCGCGAGGGAGAACGGAACGCCTTCCTCATCGGAAAAGGTGATGGTCTCAAGGCCGGGCAGGTTTTCGGCATTCTCGATCGCCTGACGCAGCGAGCCTTCGCCCACGGCGGAAGTTCGCGTGACGACGGTGTCATTGGGCGGAATCAGCAGGGAAAGCCCGGATGGTCCCTGGAAACGGATCGCCTCAAGTCCCTCAGCGTGGACATCGTCCAGGATCCTGATGTGGATCGGCACCTCCGTTTCCTCGCCGGAGAAGGCCACCCGGAAACGCCGCCCGAATTGAAAGACATCGACGGGGATCTCCTGGCCCCGGCTTGTGACCGCGAAATCCCCCGGGTTCGAATCGTTCGAAAGATCGAGATAGGTGCGTTGAAGGTCGGGCGAGCGACGGAGGATGCGGATGGAAACGGACGTTTCTCCCTCAGCGCAACGAAGGGCGGTCGGGTCGAAGGCCACAGCGGATTTCGTCAAATCGCGGGTGGTCCCGTGAAGAATCGGAACGGCGATGGAACCGGTCGTCCGGATCGCGAGAAGATTTTTGGCGGCGGTGAGAGCGGGGATGTGGGCGGTGAGGTCGTAGTGCCGAAAGCCTCTCGAATCGGCCGCGGGCAGGGAAACGGAAGTGCGGGAGACGACCCGTTCGCCGTTGAGATAGACGGCGAGTTCGCCGGCGTCGTGTTTCAGCGAAAGCGTGAGGGTCTCCGGCGTGGCAGCCACGTCGAACCACTGCCGGAGGTGGATCGCTTGGAAGCTCGCGACGGTGGAGACTTCCGTGAAATGGCTGCGGGGGCCGAACCCTGCGGGGGCGATGCTCCAGTTAACGGCTGCATCCGGGCTGAACCAATCGTCCTCGGCGGACAAGTAGGGGCGATAGGCCGCCTCGTGGCCGTCGGCGACGAAGACAAGGGTGGCGGAAGGAGAGGTGTCCTGACCGGAAACGAGCGGCAGGTTCAGCAGGAGAAGCAACGCAATCCAGATCTTCATCGCGAGATGGAGTTAGGCGGATGCGTTTCTAATGTAAATACAAAAGGAATACGATGGAGGTTAAAAGTAGTTTGGTCGCATCGAATCAGGCGCGAAGCACGGTGCGTCGGGAGATGCTGGAAGAATCCGCTGCCAGGCGGTCCATCGCGTCCGATCAGTACGCTGCGAGTGCCAATCGGTACGCTGCGAGCGGCGATCAGTACGCTGCGAGTTTGCAGAACCCGGTGGTTTTCGAGCTACTTTTGCGCGACCGGGAAGCGGGGGATGCCGGAGAGATCCTTGAGCGTCCGGATTTCCCGGAGGCCGGCGGAGTGGAGAAGGGTTTCGACCTCAGAGGCTTGGTCGATGCCGATTTCCATCGCGAGCCAGCCGCCGGGGTTCAGGTGGCGGGCGGCTTCGGGGACGAAGCGGCGGATCAGGTCGAGGCCGTCCTTTCCGCTGAAAAGCGCGAGAGCGGGGTCGTGGCGGACTTCCTTGGAGACCTGCTCGCCTTCGGGGACGTAGGGGAGGTTGGCGGCGATGAGATCGAAGGATTGGCCGGCGAGGTTTTGGAAGAGGTCGGACTGGATGAAGTGAATCGCGCCGGCTGAAGCCAGCGCTCCGATCCGCGGGGCATTCTCGCGGGCGAGGTTGAGGGCTTCGGGGGAGAGGTCGGCCAGGGTGACTTGGGCGGCGGGGAAATCGTGGGCGAGGGAGAGCCCGAGGCAGCCGGAGCCGGTGCCCATGTCGAGGATGCGGGCGTTTTCCGGGAGGGTGACGTGTTTCGCGAGCCACTCGGCGAGTTCCTCGGTCTCGGGGCGCGGGATAAGGGCGCGGGCGTCGGTTTTGAACTCGTGTTGGCGGAAAAACACGGTGCCGAGGAGGTGCTGGACCG
Source organism: Haloferula sargassicola (assembly GCF_040362925.1). NCBI lineage: Bacteria > Pseudomonadati > Verrucomicrobiota > Verrucomicrobiia > Verrucomicrobiales > Verrucomicrobiaceae > Haloferula > Haloferula sargassicola. The sequence goes on along the minus strand of NZ_BAABRI010000011.1, from coordinate 130,987 downwards.
GGACGCCGTCGCCGCGCTGCTTGAGGGCGTCGCGGAGCGGGGCGAGGTGGTCTTCCTCGAGCGGCTCGTCGAAGCGCAGGTAGAGGTCCATGCGGGTGCAGCCGAGCTGGTGGGCGACGAGCATCTGCATGTTCCGCCGGGCGTCCTCGATGCCGCGCTTCTCCAGATAGGCGGTGCCTTTGTCGAGGATGTCGAGGACGGTGGTCATCCGATTGACGATTGTGGATTGAGGATTGCCGATTGGATGAAGAACGAGAAGAAGGCGGCACCTTCCTCGAGGGCGGCAATTTCGATGAATTCGTCGCAGGTGTGGGCCTGGTCGATGGAGCCGGGGCCGAGGCAGATGGAGGGGATGCCGGCTTCGGAGAGGTGGGCGGCATCGGAAAACCACGGGGCGCCGACGCATTTCGTGGCGGGGCGGACATCGCGGAGGCGTTGGATCCACGGGTGGTCGGCCGGGGTTTCCATGGGCGGCTTTTCGTCGGCCTCGACGATCTCGACCGGATGGCCGGCCAGCATTTCCCGGAGCAAACCGAGGGCGCCGCCGGCGTCGCGCAGGGCGGGGGTGAGGCGGATGTCGATCTCGGCCTCGGCGAGGTCGGGGACGATGTTCGGCCGCGAGCCGCCGCGGAGGACGCCGACGTTGATCGTCGATCGGCCGAGGACGGGGTGGGTGAAGGTGGCGAGCCGGTCGACGAGCGGCTCGTGGATGGCGCAAAGGGTGCGGGCGAGCTTCATGGCGGCGTTGTCGCCGCGCTCGGGCTGGGAGGAGTGGGCGGCCTTGCCGGTGCTGCGCAGGGTGGCCCAGAGCGATCCTTTGGTGGTGTGGACGATGTCGAGCGAGGTCGGCTCGCCGACGATGGCGAACTGGTAGTCGGCGGCGTATTTCTCGCCAAAATCCCGCGAGCCCCACTGGCAGGACTCCTCGCCCATGAAACCGACGAAATCGATGGCGACCTTCGCGTCGCGGAGGTGGCCGGCGTTTTCGCGCAGCGCCCACAGCATGGCGGCCGTGGGGCCCTTGGTGTCGGAGGAGCCGCGACCCCACAGGCGGCCGTCGCGGATTTCGCCGGAAAAGGGATCGATGGTCATGCCGCCGACGCCGACGGTGTCGAGGTGCGGGCCGAAGAGGATGCGCGGGCGGCCGTCGAGCGGCGCGAAGCGGGCGATCAGGTTCGGCCGGCCGGGGCGGATTTCCTCGAGGGTGACGTCGGCACCGAGGTCGCGCAGCCAAGCGGCGAGGAAGTCGGCGATGGCGGCCTCGCCGGTGAGTTCGGTGCCCGGCGCGTTGTCGGGATTGACCGACGGGATGCGGACGAGTTGCTGGAGAAGCTCGGTGGCGGACACGGGGGGAAGACAAAAGACTTCAAGACTCAAGACGCAAGACTGGATGCCGCAGACCGGGGGCGGGTTCGGGGGGAGAGGGAGCAGGATGGATGGGATAGGGGGATGCGACCGGCGGCTTGTGTGGGTGGACGGAGTCATTAGATTGGGCGCATGGGAAAGGGATGGTTGGGTGCAGTGATTGCGCTGGTGGCGATGGCGGCGGCCGCGCCGGAGGTCGTCGAGAAGGAGGTGGATGGCGTGAAATACCGGCTGGTGATCGCGGAGGCGGCGGCGATCAGGATCGTGTGGCAGGATGGCGACGGAAAAGCGCTGCGGACTTTTCCTGCGGCGGCGGGGTATCTTGGCGGAAAGGGAGGAAAACTGGTCGCGCTGATGAATGGCGGGATTTTCGAGCCGGGCGGGGTGCCGAGCGGATTGCTGGTGCAGGAGGGAAAAGAACTGCGGCCGGTGAATCGGCGGGAGGGGAAGGGCAATTTTTTCCTCAAGCCAAACGGCATCTTCTATGTGACGGAAACGGGTGCCGGGGTGGTGAAGACCGAGGAATGGCCGGTGGCGGGCAAGGTCGCTTTTGCGGTGCAGTCGGGGCCGCTGCTGTTGCGCGCGGGGAAGGTGCACCCGGTTTTTCGGAAGGAATCGACGAGCCGCCTGCATCGCAACGGCGTGGGCGTGAAGCCGGACGGCACGGTGGTGCTGGCGATTTCCGACTTCCACTCGCCGAAGTTTCCAAACCTTTACGAGTTCGCGATGCTGTTCCAATCGCTCGGCTGCGAGGACGCGTTGTTTTTCGACGGTGACATCAGCCGGATGATCACCGAGGGGTGGGAAAAGGCGGGCGGGCAGGCCTATGGTTCGTTCGTGGGGGTGGTGGACTGAGAAGCGGGAAGCATCGGCACCTCCGCCAACATTGCCGACGCCGCGAGGTCTCCGGGGGCGACCGCGGCTTCGTCGAGGGGCAGGTTTTCGATGCCGCCGTAGCGTTGCTCGATGAGGGCGGCGACGACGGGATCCTCGAGGTCGTAGTCGGAAAAACGCTTCGGTTTGCAGAGCTCGATGCCGCCGGCGAGGTAGGTTTTCCAGACCAACTCGGAGCAGTAATAGGCGTCGTCGCTCCACTCGAACTTGAAATCGTAGGGCTCGCCGATGAGGTCCTCGGCCCAGTCCTTGGCCTTGGCGAGCCAGGCCGGATGGATCGGCTGGGCGAGTCGCATGGCCTTGTAGGTGCCGGGGACGCTGCGGGAAACGAAGTCGGTGAGTGGGGTGACCTTGACCGGCTGGGCGGCTTCGAACACGGCGAGCTGGCCGTTTTTTTCCACGACGATCCCGCAGTGGGTGTAGGGCGAGTCGGTGGCAGCGCGGATGGCGTCGCTTTGCGGGCCTTTGTTTCCCTGGAAGAGGATGTCGCCCTCGCGCAGGTCGTAGAGCGGCGGATCGGCGGCGAGCGCGAGAAGGCTGGAAAGGAGAAGGAAAAGAACGGCTTTCATGATCGTAGGAAACTGGACCCGGAGCGCGCGGGGGTCGAATGGATTCCGCGCTTGGAGCGGGCAGGTCGTTGGTTTAGAGTCCCTAACAGATGCAGCCGAAGTCGCGGATCGATTACACCGTGCTCACCCTCAGGGTGTTGTTCGGGTTGTGGTTTGCGTACATCGGTGGGACGAAGCTTTTCGGCACGGGACCGGTGGCGTTTTCGCGGCAGGTGGCGGAGTTCGAGATTCTGCATGATCCCTACAACCTGGTGGTGGCTTACGGGGTGGCGTGGACGGAGTTGCTGTGCGGGCTGTGCCTGTTGAGCGGCTTCTGGGCGCGCGGCGCGGTGCGCTGGTTGGTGGGGCTGACGTTGTTGTTCCTGTTCGTGAACGGGCAGGCGATGGCGCGGGGGCTGGATCCGGACTGCGGGTGTTTCGGGAAGGCGCTGACGATGCCGCTGGGGCCGAAGATGGGACTGCTGGTGGGGCAGCTCGGGGTGTTGGTGTTCTTGATCGTGTCGGAGCGCTTGTCGCGCCGGCGGGTGTTCAGGGGCTCGAGACTGAGTTTGCCGGGCTGAGGAAACGGGGGCGGCGGGCATTGACCGCCGGACGGGGAGGTGGGGTGTGGCTCGGGGGGGAGATGCTTCGAGGTCCTGAGAGCTCGAAGTGCCATGCTGAGGGAGAGCGCGGCAAGGTCCCTGCCCGGCGGTCGGTGCCCGCCGCCCCGAGCCTCAGGAGGGCGGCTGGCGGTGCTGGCCTTTTTGGGTCGTGTCCGAGCGGCGGCCGCGGCGGAGTTTGCGGGGGCGGGGAAACGGGGGCGGCGGGCATTGACCGCCGGACGGAGAGGTGGGGTGTGGCTCGGGAGGGAAGATGCTTCGAGGTCCTGGGAGCTCGAAGTGCCATGCTGAGGAACAGCGCGGCAAGGTCCCTGCCCGGCGGTCGGTGCCCGCCGCCCCGAGCCTCAGGAGCGCGGCTGGCGGCGCTGGCCTTTTTGGGTCGTGTCCGAGCGGCGGCCGCGGCGGAGTTTGCGGGGGCCGGGAAACGGGGCGGCGGGCATCGACCGCCGGACGGGGAGGTGGGGTGTGGCTCGGGAGGGAAGATGCTTCGAGGTCTTGGGAGCTCGAAGTGCCATGCTGGGGGAGAGCGCGGCAAGGTCCCTGCCCGGCGGTCAATGCCCGCCGCCCCGAGCCTCAGGAGCGCGGCTGGCGGTGCTGGCCTTTTTGGGTCGTGTCCGAGCGGCGGCCGCGGCGGAGTTTGCGGGGGCGGGGAAACGGGGCGGCGGGCATCGACCGCCGGACGGGGAGGTGGGGCGTGGCTCGGGAGGGAAGATGCTTCGAGGTCCTGGGAGCTCGAAGTGCCATGCTGAGGGAGAGCGCGGCAAGGTCCTTGCCCGGCGGTCGATGCCCGCCGCCCCCTTGCCTTCGCATTGGACGTTTCGGCGAAGCCGGGCCATGCTGCGCGGGATGCGTTACACGGAGCGGTTGCAGGGCAGGATCGAGGCTACGGGATCAAGGTTGTGCGTGGGGATCGACCCACGACCGGGCGACGGAGGAATCGAGGCGGTGCCGGATTTTTTGCGGCGCCTGGTCGATGAAACCTGGGAGAAAGCGGCGGCGTTCAAGCCGAACATCGCCTACTTTGAGGCGATGGGACTGCGGGGAATCGAGATGCTCGGCGAGCTGATGACGGCCATGCCGAAAGAGGTCCCGGTGATTCTCGACGCCAAGCGCAGCGACATCGGCGAGACTCAGCAATACTATGCCCAAGGGTATTTCGACCACTGGGGCGTGGACGCGGTGACGCTCAATCCTTTCCTTGGCTACGACTCGATCGAGCCCTTCCTCGGCTGGGAGGGCAAGGGCGTCTACCTGCTGGCGGTGACTTCGAATCCGGGCTCGGCCGATTTTCAGCGCCAGGAGCTGGCGGACGGCCGTTCGGTGTTCGAGCTGGTCGCGGCGCTCGGCGAGCGATCGAGGTCCGAGGGCAGGGCGACCGACGTCGGCTACGTGGTCGGTCTCACCCAAGCGGCCGATGTTTTGGCGAAAATCCCGGAAGCCCCGCTGTTGGTGCCGGGTCTTGGTGCGCAGGGCGGCGACCTGGCCTCGCTGGCCGCGGCGAAACGAATGGCCCCGGACGTCATCAATGTCTCGCGGGGGATTTCCTACGCCGGGGATGCGCGGAGTTTCGCGCAGCGGGCGCAGGACTGGGCGGACAAGATCGCGGAGGCCTACGCGTAAGGCTCTGGAACGATGGCGGACGAACACCCAGTCAAACCCGCGGCCCACTATTCGGGCCTGATGCCCAAGAAGGGCTGGCAGCAGCGCAACTACAAGTTCTTCCGCCACCGCATCGTGCCGGGAATGTTCCGCCGGCCCGATGGCTCGACGCAGGCACCGATCCTCCACCCGCCCGACAATGGCACGGTGCGCGTGACCTGGATCGGTCACGCCGCGTTCTTCATCCAGTTCGAGGGCCACTCGCTGATGGTCGACCCGAACTGGGCCAACTGGCACGGCATCGTCCGCCGCCGCCGTCGGCCCGGCCTGCCGCTGCAGGAAATCCCGGAACTCGATCTGGTGCTCGTGACCCACGCGCACTTCGATCACCTCCACAAACCCAGCCTCAAGGTGCTGCAGTCGCGCGACGGCATCGTGGTCCCGCGGGGCAGCGGCAATCTCGTGCGGCGGCTTGGTTTTCCCGCGGTTCACGAGGTGAAAATCTGGGACCGCCTCGAGTTCGGCGCGATGTCGGTGGTCCACACGCCCAGCCACCACTGGGGCGCGCGTTACCTGCACGATACCCATCGCGACTACGGCGGCTACCTGATCGAGGTGAACGGCAAGAGCGTCTTCCACTGCGGCGACAGCGCCTGGTTCGATGGGTTTTCGGAAATCGGCAAGCGCCACCCGGCGATCGACGTCGCGCTGATGCCCATCGGCGCCTACGAGGCTCCCAGTGGTCGGGACGTCCACATGAACCCGGAAGAGGCCGTCCGCGCCTTCGCCGAAATGGGGGCCAAGGTCTTGATTCCCATGCACCACGATACCTTCCCGCTCGGAAACGAAGCGCCGGGCGAGGCGGTCGACCGGCTCTTGCAGGAGGCGGACCGGCTGGGGATCAGCGACAAGGTCTTGATTCCCGAAGAGGGGGTGGGACTCGAGTGGTGAAGAGCGATGGAGCGCCGATTTTATTATCGGCGGTCCAGCACGGTACGCCTGGGTTGCGGGGGTGAATGCCTGTCGATAGGAAGCTGCGGAGCTTTCTACCTCGATCACGCCGCCCGGCAGAACAGGCGATGTTGATTTCATCATCGGCGCTCCAGCAGGGCACGCCTGGTCGGCGGGGGATGAATGCCTTTCGATAGGAAGTTGGGGAGCTGTCTACCTCAATCACGCCGTTTTACAGAACAGGCGATGCCGATTTCATAATCGGCGGTCCTTTTCCAAAATCCGCTGGATCCCTCCTTTTCTCCCCGCAAACTCGCCGCACCGCCATGCCCAACCTTCCGCTGCCCTTCAAAGTCTCCGATTTCCCCAGCGCCCTCTGGATCCTTCTCGGCCTGATCGTTTTCCTGCAGATCGTCGGCATCCTGCAGCGCCTTGCCCTCGGCTCCCGCTTGAAACGGCTCCAGCGACAGCTGGGATCCCGGCGCAGCGAATCCAAGACGGACGCGGCGACGCCGGCGGCCGCCGGCACCGAGCAGGCCGGCCTGTTTGAGGAATATTTGGACGAGGATCCCCAGCGGAAACTCCTTTCCAAGAAGGAGCAGTTCGATGGCTTCCGGAAATGGCGCAGCGAGAAGGGTTTGAATTGGTCCAAATGAGACCCTGTCTCAGTAGTTTGACCGTCCACAGGTCTGACCGGTTTTTTCCGCGGAGCAGCCGTTTTTCCGGTTGCCAGCCGTAAGTCGGTTTGCAAACTCGCCGCCCGCCGGCGGCTCCTGCCCCCGCAACCACGCATCGCTTGTGAAAAATTTCACAAGCTCCCTGATTTTCTCGACGAGAAACGATTTCACCACCGTCATGGCCAATTTCTTTCCGCGCTGGACCAACGTTCTCCCGTTCAAGATCGCGATTTGTGTGCTGTCCCTCGGAGCCGGTGTCGTGGCCGCCTTCAGTTACTACGCCACGCCCAAGACGCAGGTCGTCGGATACCAGCCCTCGCAGCCGATCCCGTTCTCCCACCGCATCCACGTCGAGCAGGTCGGCCTGGACTGCCGCTACTGCCACTCGTTCGTCGACGTTTCCAACCACTCGAACGTCCCCACCTCCAACACCTGCTGGAACTGCCACCGCCACGTGCAGACGCAGAGCCCGAAGCTCCAGCCGCTGCGCAACCGGATGGACCCACTTCTCAAGCATCCGGACTTCGGCAAGCCGGTCGAGTGGGTGCGCATCCACAAGGCGCCCGACTACGTCTACTTCAGCCACCTGGCCCACGTGAACCGCGGCATTTCCTGCAAGAGCTGCCACGGCCGGGTCGACCAGATGGAGGTCGTCTACCAGGACCAACCGCTTTCGATGGGCTGGTGCCTTGATTGCCACCGCCATCCGGAAAAGAACCTCCGTCCGCTCGAGGAGGTCTACAACCTTTCCTACGACCCCGAGAAGTACATCGCCACACACGACATCGAGGGCGTGAAGACCACCGAGGACCTCGGCAAGAAGCTCAAGGAGCAATGGCAGGTCAATCCGCCGACTTCCTGCGCCACCTGCCACCACTGACCCCTTTCGTTCCGAAAAATTTTCCGTCGACCCATGAGCAAGCGCATCTGGCAACACCCCGACGTCCCCGCCGACGAAACGACCGTCTCCTGGCGCGGTGTCGGGCAGCTCGAAAACACGACCGAGTACCGCGAGTGGCTTGAGCGCGAGTTTCCCGCGGGAACCGCCGAGCTGACCCGTGAGGGGGAAATGGAAACCACCCGCCGCTCCTTTCTGAAGCTAATGGGGGCCTCGACCGCCCTCGCCGGTTTCGGCATGGCCGCCTGCCGCCGTCCGGAAAGCTACATCCTGCCCTACGCCAACGCGCCGGAATGGGTCATCCCGGGCAAGGCCACCTACTACGCCTCCAGTTTCCCGCGTGCCCACGGCGCCACGCCGCTGGTGGTGACCACCTTCGAAGGCCGCCCGACCAAGCTCGGTCCGAACTCGCTCCACCCGGACCACGCCGGCACCGACACCTTCGCCCAGGCCGCCGTGCTCGACCTCTACTCGCCGACCCGCTCGCGCGAGGTGCTGCACCACGCCAAGCCGGCCAAGCGATCGGAGTTTGAAGCCGTGCTCGCCGGCCTCGCCAAGGACCCGGCCTCGAAGATCGGGCTCGTTTTCGGTCGCGACGACTCGCCGACCCGCGCCCGCCTGCTCAAGGACCTCCAAGCCAAGTTCGCCGACGTCAAGGCCTATGCCTACGAGGCGCTCGAGGGCGAAACCAACCTCTTCGGCGACGGGGTCCGCTTCGTGGCCGACTTCACCAAGGCCGACCGCATCGTCTCGCTCGATTGCGATTTCGCCGGCCTGGATCCGGTCGGCCCGCTGACCCCTTTCCACGACCGCCGCAAGCCCGAGGGCAAGGCGTATGACCAAACGCCGGACGCCTCGAAGATGAACCGCCTCTACTCGGTGGAGAGCGCGTTCACCATCACCGGCGGCATGGCCGACCACCGCCTGCGCGTGAAGCCCAGCGAGCTGGTCACCGCCGCGGCGGAAATCCTGCGCGCGCTGGGTGATGGCGGCTCGGTCGGCGGCGCCCGCGCCGCTTCGCCGGATATGGCCGCCTGGGTGGCGGAAATGGTCGCCGACCTCCAGCAAAACCGCGGTCGCTCGATCGTGGTCGTCGGCAGCCGCGCCCCGGAAGCCGTCCACCGCATCGCCGCCGCCATCAATGCCCGCCTGGGAGCGATCGGCGACGACGGCGCGCTGCGCGCCGTTTCGACGGAGGCCACCGGTCTCGGCGACCTTGCCCAGCTCGTGTCCGATCTGAATTCCGGCGCGGTCGAGCATGTGCTGTTCTTCACGCCGTCCAATCCTTCCCACGACGCCCCGGCCGACCTCGGCTTCGGGGACGCGCTGGTGAAAGCCACGACGAGCATTCATTTCGGCCTCCGCACCGACGCCACCGCCCACGCGGCGACCTGGCACGTGCCGGCCAGCCATTTCCTCGAAAGCTGGGGTGACGCCCGCACCTGCAACGGCGTTTACACGATCGTCCAGCCGATGATCCTTCCGCTCTACGATGACTGCGCGAGCGAACTGGAAGTCCTTTCCGCGCTGCTGGATGGCGAAGGCCGCCTGATCACCGGCGAAGGCGAGGAAGGCGGACCGAGCCCGGCCATGAGCGCCGTGCGCAAAACCTTCGAGGGTCTCGCCGGCAATACCGAGGCGGCTTGGAAAAAGCTGCTGCGTGATGGCTACCTCGCCGACTCGAAATACGCCACCGCCAACGTGGCTGCGGACGCTGGCGCGCTGACGGCCGCCATCGAGGCCGCGCCGGAGGGCGGGGAGCTGGAGGTGATCTTCGCCACCGACTACTCGGTCTATGACGGCCGCTGGATCGACAACGGCTGGCTGCAGGAAATGCCCGACCCGCTTTCGAAGCTGTCGTGGGACAACGCGGCCCTCATTTCCCCGAAGACCGCCAAGGACTACGGGATCTATGACGAATTGGTCGCCTTGGAGCCGAAGACCAAGGCCTACGGCGTGGAAGGCATCCATGCGGCCAAGGGACCGGACAACGAAGGCGAGAAACGCACCGGCAAGCTGGTCAAGATCGCGGTCGGCGGGGTGGAAATGGAAATCCCCGTCCAGATCGGTTTCGGCCAGGCGGACGGTGTGCTCTACATCCCGGTCGGCTACGGCCAGGGTTTCGATGAGGATGACGAGCTGAAGCGCGACACCTCGAAGGTGGCGAATGTCGGACTCGTCGGGGCCAACACCGGCTTCGACGTCTTTCCGCTCCGCACTTCGGCCAACCCGTATTTCGCGGTTCTTGACGGCCCGCCGAGCAAGACCGGCAAGCTTTACAGCCTGGCCGCCACCCAGGAGCACCACGCGATGTATGGCCGTGCGCTGGCCCGCGAGGTGTCCACCGCCACCGACGAGCACAAGGGCGACTTCATGGCCCAGCTCGACGGCGTGAAGAAGCAGGGCGTGGACTCCCACGCCCCGCCGAACGTCTCGCTCTACAAGCCGGAAAACCGCAAGGGCGAGGATTTGATCAGCAACACCATCCACCAGTGGGCGATGGCGATCGACCTCAGCACCTGCTCGGGTTGCAACGCCTGCCTCGTGGCCTGCCAGGCGGAGAACAACATTCCGATCGTCGGCAAGGAGCAGCTCGCCAAAGGCCGCGAGATGCACTGGATCCGCATGGACCGCTACTTCGCCCAGCAGGAGGGGGATGAGACCGGCGACCAGATGGAGATGCTGCCCCAGCCGGTGGCCTGCATGCAGTGCGAGTCCGCCCCCTGCGAAACCGTCTGCCCGGTGAACGCCACCGTCCACACCGAGGACGGCCTCAACGCGATGGCCTACAACCGCTGCATCGGCACCCGCTACTGCGCCAACAACTGCCCCTACAAGGCACGCCGCTTCAACTTCTTCGACTACAACAAGCGCAACCCGCTGATCGCCCACAACCTCTACTGGGGTCCCCTCGGCGAGAAGCAGGTCGGCACCGCCGCCCACCTCCAGCGCAACCCGAACGTGTCCGTCCGGATGCGCGGGGTGATGGAGAAGTGCACCTACTGCGTGCAGCGCCTCAAGGATGCCACCATCCGCCAGAAGCGCGGCCAGAAGCAGGATTACCTCGCCACCGGCAAGTCGCTCGACGTCACCATGAATAGCGAGAAGCTGCGCATCCCGGTGGATTCCGTGAAGGTCGCCTGCCAGGAGGCCTGCCCGGCCGATGCGATTTCGTTCGGCAACAAGCTCGACGAGGACAAATCCCGCATGATGCGCGCCAAGGGAGTCGGCCGGAACTACGACCTGCTCCAGTACATCGGCACCCGCCCGCGCACCAGCTACCTCGCCCGGGTGAAAAACCCGAATCCGTCGATGCCCGGAGCCGAGCACATCGGCAAAGCCACCATTCACATGCACTGATCGCTGCCGGCGATCCGATCCCTGTCACCCGCGAGAAACATGGCCACCGCCACTGACACCTCCCCACGCCAAGGTCCAAAGCTTCCCGTGCTGCGCCGCGAGAAGCTGATCCTCAACGACCGCTCCTACCACTGGATCACCGAGCGGATCTGTGGCGTGCTCGAAAACCGCCAGCCCCTGCTGTGGTGGCTGCTCTTCATTCCGAGCGCGATCATCGCCGCCATCGGAGTCGGCGGCGGCCTGTTCCACCTGGTCTCGACCGGCGTCGGGGTGTGGGGAAACACCAATCGCGTGATGTGGGGCTGGCCGATCGTGAACTTCGTGTTCTGGATCGGCATCGGCCACGCCGGGACGCTGATTTCGGCCATCCTTTTCCTCACCCGCCAGAACTGGCGGACCTCGATCAACCGCGCCGCGGAGGCGATGACGATTTTCGCCGTGTGCTGTGCGGGGATTTTCCCGGCCTTCCACGTCGGCCGCGTGTGGATGGTGTGGTTCCTGGCCCCGATTCCCAACGCCAACGGCATCTGGCAGAACTTCAAGTCGCCGCTGCTGTGGGACGTGTTCGCCGTCTCGACCTACTTCACCATCTCGCTGATCTTCTGGTATCTCGGCATGGTGCCGGACCTCGCGACCATCCGCGACCGCTGCAAGCCCGGCCTGCGCAAGTTGCTCTACGGCCTGTTCTCGCTGGGCTGGCGCGGTGGCAACCGCCAGTGGAGCCACTATGAAATGGCCTATCTCCTCCTGGCCGCGCTCTCGACCCCGCTGGTCCTCTCCGTGCACTCGGTCGTGTCCTTCGACTTCGCGACCTCGACGGTGCCCGGCTGGCACACCACGATCTTTCCTCCTTACTTCGTCGCGGGCGCGATCTTCGGTGGCTTCGCGATGGTGCTCACCATCATGGTTCCCGCCCGTTTCATCTACGGGCTGCAGGACCTGATCACCATGAAGCACATCGACAACATGTCGAAGATCATCCTGCTGACCGGCACGATCGTCGGCTACGCCTACCTGATGGAGCTGTTCGTCGCCTTCTACTCGGGCGCGAAGTTTGAAATGGAGGCCTTCAAATACCGGATCACCGGTCCCTACGCCTGGGCTTACTTCTGCATGATGTTCTGCAACGTCATCTCGCCGCAGATCTTCTGGTTCAAGAGCATGCGCGAGAACCTGTGGGTCGTGATGGCCGTTTCCATGTGCGTGAACATCGGCATGTGGTTCGAGCGCTTCGTCATCATCGTGACCACCCTCGCCCGCATGTGGCTGCCGGGTGACTGGAAATATTTCTCACCGAGCGGCCAGGACCAGCTGCTGTTCGTCGGCACGATCGGGATGTTCCTGACCCTGTTCCTCCTGTTCCTTCGTTTCCTGCCCTGCATCAACATCGCGGAAGTGAAGTGGACCCTGCCGCAGTCCGATCCGCACTTCGATGATCTTGCAGACCACCCGGACGCCGGCGTGACCGACCAGGCCGCCTACCAATACGAGCTGCGCGACAAGTCGCCGTCGATCTGAACCCCTTCGCTGGAACCACCAACGCCCATCATTACCTGTGAGCACGACTCGTAAACGCGTCTACGGCTACCTGGCCGAGTTCAAGAGCGCCTCCGCCCTCTACAAGGCCGCGGAAAAGGTGCGCGACGCCGGTTTCCGCAAGTGGGACTGCCACTCGCCCTATCCGATCCACGGACTCGACGGAGCGATGGGATTGAAGCGCTCAATCCTGCCCTGGCTGGTGTTCTTCGGTGGTTCCACCGGTACCCTGACCGCCTTCTCCCTGGCCTACGGAACCCAGGTGCTGCTCTATCCGACCGTGGTGCAGGCCAAGCCGGTGAACATCTTCACCGTGCCGGCCTTCTTCCCGGTGATGTTCGAGCTGACGATCCTGTTCTCCGGTTTCACCGTGCTTTTCGGCCTGCTCGCATTGATGAAGCTGCCGCGCCTGAACCACCCGCTGTTCGCCAGCAAGCAGTTCCACCGCGCCACGGACGACGCCTTCTTCATCGCCATCGAGGCCCGCGATCCGAAGTTCAGCCCCGAGGGCACCAAGAACCTCCTGCAGGACATCGGCGGCACCAACATCGAACTCGTCGAGGAGGAGGATTGATCCCTCGCTCCCTGCTATCCGCTACCCGCTACCTCCGACCGTGAAATACTTCTTCCTCGCCTACGCGATCGTCGCCGCGCTCGTCATCGGACTGATGCCGGTGCGTGGTGAAAAGCGCGCCTCGACGCCGATCTGGCTGTTCCCGGACATGGACAACCAGGACAAGCTCAAGGCCCAGAAGCCGGACGACTTTTTCGCCGACGGCGTCGGCGAGCGGATGCCGGTTGATGGCACGCAGCCCCGCGGTTTCCTGCCGGAAGGCGAGGCGGAACTCGGCGGCATTCCTGAATACCAGTTCGGCGGCGGCACCAGCTACTACGAGACGGGCGCCATCAATGACCACTATTCCAGCGGGATGCCGGAGGAACTCGGCCTGACGGAGGAGAACGTCGATGCCTTCCTGCGCCGCGGCCACGAGATGTTCCTCGTCAACTGCATGCCCTGCCACGGGGCCTCCGGCAACGGTCAGGGCATGGCGGCCCAGTTCGGAGTTCCCGGGGTGGCCAACCTCCAGCTGGAGAACTTCGGTCCCGCCGCTTACCCGGACGGTCGCATGTTCGAGACCATCACCCACGGCAAGGGCAACATGGGCTCCTACAAACACAACGTTTCGCTGCGCGACCGGTGGGCGATCATCGCCTATGTCCGCGCGCTGCAGGCCGCCCAGAAGGCGCCGATGTCCGATCCCGCCGTCAAGGCCGCCTACGACGCGGCGCAAGCCTCCGCCAATCCGGCCCAGTAAGATCTTTTCCACCTCCGACCATGGCTTCCCACTATGTCACTTCCGCCGACGTCCCGGTTCAGGGCGAGCGGCTGAGCAGCCCGACCGTCTCGAAGATCAAGATGATCTCCGGCGCGACCTCGGTGGTGCTCACTCTGGTCAGCTTGTTTCTGCTGTTCGGACCCAACGACGGTTGGTCCGCCTGCTATTCCTACTCCTGGCTGTTCGCGGTGTTCTTCTTCTTCACGCTGGCCGTCGGCGGGGTGTTCTGGACGCTGCTTCACAACGTCTCCAACTCGGGGTGGGGGACCTCGGTCCGCCGGGTGATGGAAAACCTCGGTTCGGTTTATCCCTGGTTGTTCATCTTTGTCCTGCCGCTTGGCTGCCCGGAGGTGCAGAAGTGGCTTTACGAGTGGATGAACATCCACCGCGAGGGCCTGGCCCACGAGGGCGTCGGTGCGTTCGACGGCTTCCTCGCCGGTTTCTACGGTTCGGATTCGCTCAAGACCTGGCTCAATGAAAACCATCACGGCCTGCTCGCCAACAAGCTGTGGTACATGAACCTGTTCGCCTGGTATGTGCGCTTCGCGTTCTACTTCATCGGCCTGAGCCTCGTGATCCGCGGCCTGCGCAGGCTCTCCGTCGCCCAGGACAGCGACCCGAATCCCGGCACCAGCCGCCTTTTCCGCGCCCGCTTCCACTCGACCTACACGCTGATCATTTTCGCCATCACCATCACCTTCGCCGGCTTCGACTGGCTGATGGGCCTCTCCTACACCTGGTTCTCGACCATGTGGGGCGTCTATCTCTTTGCCGGCGCGGCACTGAACTCGATGGCGGTGATCATCATCACCTGCGCGCTGCTCCAGCGGGCCGGCTACATGAAGCGGGTGGTCACGCCCGAGCATTACCACATCAAGGGCAAGCTGCTCCTCGCCTTCACCATCTTCTGGGCGTATATCTCATTCTCGCAGTTCTTCCTCATCTGGTATGCGAACATTACCGAGGAAACGGAGTATTTCCTCATCCGCAACACCGAGGGCTGGAACACGGGCATGATCGCGCTGGTGTTCCTGCACTTCGTGGTGCCCTTCGTGGTGCTGCTTCAGGCGTGGTTGAAAAAGAAGCCGGTCGCGCTTGCCGCGGTGGCCGTTTACACGCTCGCGATGCACGTGCTCGACCACTACCTGATCACGATTCCCGAGCGCTCGGTTTCGCTGATGAACCTGCTGCCCGAGCAGTTCGGACACGTCACGACCACCGTGCCCGGCGCCTTCTGGGGGGACATCCTTGCCTTCGTGACCGTCGGCTCCGGATTCCTGTTCTTCTACCTGCGCGCCCTCGGCCAGAACAACCTCTACCCGAACCAGGATCCCCGCATCCTCGAGTCCGCCAACGTCTCGAACTGATCCAATTTCCCTGTCTTCCCAGCTCTTCCGAAACATGGAACCTTCCCGCGACAACCCCATGGCCCGCTTCTCCGCCTTCTGGTGGGGGCTTGGCGTCATCCTGCTGTTCTTCGTGGTGCTTTTCATCACCCGTCTGGTGACGGAAAACGAAGCACCGAACCCGCTCGAGGAAGCCGCCCGGCTGAAGCGGCTGGAGGTCCGCGCGAAGGTCG
The DNA here is from genome assembly GCF_040362925.1 of Haloferula sargassicola. Lineage (NCBI taxonomy): Bacteria > Pseudomonadati > Verrucomicrobiota > Verrucomicrobiia > Verrucomicrobiales > Verrucomicrobiaceae > Haloferula > Haloferula sargassicola. The sequence goes on along the minus strand of NZ_BAABRI010000011.1, from coordinate 115,623 downwards.
ATGAAGACCAGAAGTCCAACCTCACCTCGTGGACCTTGTCCGAGGACAAGTCGACGGTGAAGGCCAACCCGGAGGCCGTGTTTTCCCTGGTGGGCAAGCAGCTCGTGGCTTCCAAGCCGACGCCCTCGACCGATCCCGCCCAGGTGGTCCCCGGCTCGCCGACCGCGGAAAAGCTGGCCGCCGCGCCGGCCACCGACACCGCCGCGGTGGACGATCTGACCCCGCCGGCCGGCACCGCTCCGGATCCCGCCGTGATGGAGAAGGGCAAGCAGGCGTTTCTCGTCTGTTCCGCCTGCCACGGCCAGAATGGCGAGGGCAACCCGGTCATCGCGCCGCCGCTCGCCGGCTCCGAATGGGTGGCGGGCCCGGTTTCCAACCTGATCCGGATCCAGATGCGCGGCCTTGAGGGCCCGATCACGGTGGCAGGCAAGGAATACACCCTGCCTGCTCCCATGGCCCCGATGGGTGCCGCCAGCAGCGACGAGGATGTCGCCGCGGTGCTCACCTACGTTCGCAACTCCTTCGGCAACTCCGCCCCGCCGGTCACGCCCGAGCAGGTCAAGATGCTCCGTTCCGAAGTCGGAAAGCCGGCCCTCAAGGTCGCCGACCTGATCCCTGTCGCTCCCTGATTTTCCCGCCATGCCCACTTCCGAAAACGACCAAGACACGATCCTGCGCGCGTCGATCGACCGATCGCTCCGCCACCCGGTGATGTTTTTCTTCACCAGCGGGGCGGCGTGGCTGGCGGTGGCGATCCTGCTCGGCATCGTATCCTCCGCGAAGGTTCACAATCCCGGATTCCTCGACCACTGTCCCTGGCTGACCTACGGGCGCGTGTTCGCCGCCCACCAGAGCGCTTTCATCTACGGTTGGGGCTGCCAGGCGGCCTTCGGCATGGTCATCTGGCTGATGGCCCGGCTTTCCCGCCAGGAGTGCCGGAATCCCGGCGTCATCCTGACCGCCGGTCACGTCTGGAACTTCGTCTTGTCGCTGGGCGTCATCGGCGTGCTCGCCGGTTACGGAACCGGGGTGCCTTGGATGGAAATGCCGTCCTTCACCTGGTTCCCGATGCTGCTGGCCTACATCGCCATCGTGATTGGTTCGATGGTGCAGTTCAAGATCCGCCCGCAGGGCCACACCTACATCTCGCAGTGGTTCCTGATGGCGGCGCTGATCTGGTTCCCGTGGTTCTTTTCCTCGTCGAACATCCTGGTGCACGGCTTCAGCGGCAGCCCGCTGGGTGCCACCGGCGTCGCGGCCTGGTTCCGCTCGGCGATGCTCCTGATGCTCTTCGCCCCGGTCGGAATCGGAATGGCCTACTATCTGGTGCCCAAGGTCCTGGGGCGTCCGGTCTACAACTACTCGCTGTCGATGATCGGCTTCTGGTCGCTGGCCATCGTCGCTCCGTGGGCCGGCATGCAGCAGCTGGCCGGGGTGCCCGTGCCGAACTTCCTGCCCTACCTCGGCGCGTTCGCCGGCATCCTGTTCGCCATTCCGGCGGTGGTGGCGGGCGTCAATCTGCTCAAGACGGCCACGTCCGACCTGGAGACCGTCAACCAGAGCCCGACGCTGCGTTTCTCCATCTGGGGGCTGATCTTCCTGCTGGTGTTCGCCCTGGCCAGCGTGTTTCTGAACCTGCCGGGCGTCCTCAAGCTGACCCAGTTCACCATTTCCGGCTACGGCTACGAGGTGCTGGGCGTCTACGGCTTCTTCAGCTTCATCGCCTTCGGCGCGATCTATTTCATCGTCCCGCGTGTCACCCGTCGGGAGTGGCTTTCCCGGCGCCTGATCACCTCGCACTTCTTCCTCTCGGTCTACGCCGTGGGCGGCATTGCGGTGATCGCCCTGTTCGGCGGCCTGATGCAGGGGGTGGGCCAGGAAAACATCAACGGTGGCTGGGAAGATGCCGCCGGCCGCGGCCAGCCGTATGCGGTCTTCACCACCATTGCCTGGTGCTTCCTGCTGATCTCGAACTTCTTCTTCTTCATCCACCTCACCCTGATGTGGCTCCGCCTCGGCCGCCGCAGCTCGCATCCGACGCTGCTGGTCCATGGTCACGCCGACAGCCCGCACGGGCCCGAGGGCGACATCGACAACACCGGACCGATCGTCCACTGAGCCCATCCGCTGCCTGAATTTTCCCGCGACATGAACTTCCGCAATTTCGCCATCGGACTCACCGCCAGCTTCGGCCTCGCCTGGCTCGCCGTGGTGGTCGTGCCGTTTTTCACCATGCGCGACCTCGCGCCGGTCGCCTTCCAGGAGGGCATCGACGCCCAGACCGGCATCTACCACCCGAAGACCGCCGGCCGGGTGGTCAACGGCTACGAGGTCTATGCTGAGAACGGCTGCTACCTGTGCCACACGCAGGTCGCGCGTCCGACCTACGCCGGCAACGACCTCGGCCGTCCGGATTTCGCCGGACTCAGCGCCGACCCGGACCGTGGGGACACCCGTCGTGAGTCGAATCCCTTCGACTACCTCGGCCTCGACTTCGCACCCATCGGCGTGACGCGTTCCGGTCCGGATCTGATGAACTACGGCCGCCGCCTGCTCAGGGACCATCCGGCGGACGCGGAAAGCTATCTTTACCGCCGCCTCTACAATCCCCGGCTTGATCCCGCCGTGGCTGCCTGGAGCAACTGCCCGGGCCTGCCGTTCCTGTTCGAGAAAAAGGAAATCAAGGGTCAGCGGTCCGACCGCGCGGTCGATGCCGAGGTCAAGGCCGGCTATGAGATCGTCCCCGGTCCCAAGGCCAAGGCCCTCGCCAGTTACCTGATGTCCCTCCAGCACGATGACGCCGTGCCGGCCTCGATGAACTACGCTCCGGCGACCACCAACCCCGAAGGCTGAACCCGGTTTTCCCGCATCCGATGCAAGATTCTCACAAGCCCGACCTCGACGATTCGCTGAACGTCACCGAGTCCCATGAGCGCCTGCTGCGCGATGCCGCGGCGGTGGCGCGCGAAAAGCGCGTGGACGAGGGTGGCCAGGAACCCGTCTCCAACTGGATTTTCGCCACCGGCGGCCTGATCGCGATCGCCGCCGGGCTCGCGCTCGGCCATGCGGGCGGCCTTTTCGACTATCATTCGTACGTCGAGCCCGGCTATGTCCGGAGCTCGCTGGGCGGAGGAGAGGACGCCGGGCCGCCGCCGGTGGATGCCCTGAAAGGCTACATGGCCAAGGGTGAGAAGGTTTTCGCCAAATGCGTCGGCTGCCACGGCCCGGACGGCAAGGGTGGCGGTGCGTATCCATCCCTGGCCGGTTCCGAATGGGCCATGGGCCCGACCGAGCGCTTTTCGCAGATCGTGCTCAACGGCCTGACCGGTCCGACCAGCACCGGCAAGGTGTTCGGCGTGATGCCGGCGCAGGGTGTCGGCATGAGCCCGACCGACTTGGCCTCCGTGATGACCTACGTCCGCAATTCCTTCGGCAACGAGAAGGGCGAGGTGGTGACCGAGGGAATGGCCGCCAAGGCGATCGAGATTTCCGAGGGTCGTGCCAATGCCGGCACGCCCGTGACCAAGGAGGAACTCAATTCCGAGCACCTTCAGGATCTTCCCGGCGAACCGCTCGATCCGGCCACCAAGGTCGATCCGGTGTCGCTCGCTCCCGTCGAAGAATAGGACCGCCGGCGGCCGTTGGCCGCCGGTTTTTTCGCCCCCATGACCCTCTGAGCCGGACTCGTCTTCAACACTTCGCATTTTTTGCTGTTCATTGACCGCTTCTTGCGTTCACACCACTATCCATCCCTGCCATGAGCGCTCACGCTGAAACTCACGATCTCCACGATCATCACGATCACCATGAGCCCGGCTTCGTCCGGAAATACATTTTCTCGACCGACCACAAGATGATCGGCCTGCAGTACGGGATCACGGCCGGCCTGTTCCTGATGTTCGGCTTTTTCCTGATGATCGTGATGCGCTGGAGCATCGCATTCCCGCATGAGCCGCTGCCGGAATGGATGAGCTGGATTTTTTCGGACACCTGGAAGTCCCGCTGGTTGCAGGACGGCAAGGTGACCGGGGAGACCTACAACATGTTCGGTGCGATGCACGGGACGATCATGGTGTTCCTCGGCGTGGTGCCGCTCGGCTTCGGGGCCTTCGGAAACTACGTTACTCCTCTGCAGATCGGCGCGCCCGACATGGCATTTCCGAAGCTCAACATGATGAGCTACTGGATCTACCTCACCGGTGGCCTGATCATGTGCGCCTCGTTTTTCATGGAGTCCGGTGCCGCCAAGTCCGGCTGGACCAACTACTCGCCGCTCGCGGGCATCGCCGACGGGCAGATCGTCAACCAGTGGCTGGCGGGCCAGACGCAGTGGCTCATCGGCCTGGTGCTGCTGATCACTTCCTCGCTGCTCGGCTCGGTGAATTTCATCACCACCATCATCAACCTGCGGGCCCGTGGCCTGACCTGGATGCGCATGCCCTTCTTCGTGTGGGCGATGCTGGTCACCGGGTTCCTGCTGCTGCTGGCCTTCCCGCCGCTGGAAGCCGCGGGCATCATGCAATTGATGGACCGGGTCGCCGGTTCTTCGTTCTTCCTGCCATCGGGCCTCGTGACCAAGGCCGAGGGGCTGCTTGAGATCTCCGGGGGCGGCTCGCCGCTGCTCTACCAGCACCTTTTCTGGTTCCTCGGACACCCGGAAGTCTACGTGCTTCTGCTCCCGGCCATCGCCTGCGTGGCGGAAATCATTCCCGTCAACACCCGCAAGCCCCTCTGGGGATACAAGGGCATGGTCTACGGGGTGCTGGTCCTCGGTTTCCTCTCCTTCATCGTGTGGGCGCACCACATGTACATGACCGGCATGGGTCCGGCGGTGTCGACCTGGTTCCAGACCACCACGGTGCTGATTTCGGTGCCGTCCGTGATCCTGCTCACCTCGCTGATCATCTCGTTGTGGCAGGGCTCGATCCGTTTCACCCCGGCCATGATCTGGGCCTGCGCGTTCCTGCCGATGTTCGGCATCGGCGGGCTCACCGGCCTGCCGCTGGCGTTCAACCTCGTGGGCCTGCACCTGCACGACACCTACTACGTCATCGGCCACTTCCACTATGTGGTGGCTCCCGGCATCCTGTTCGGCCTCTTTGCCGGCGTTTACCACTGGTATCCGAAAATCACCGGCCGCCAGATGAACACCTTCCTCAGCCACCTGCACTTCTGGCCGAGTCTGGTGTGCATGAACCTGATCTTCTTCCCGATGCTCACCCAAGGCATGTCCGGTTTCCACCGCCGGTGGTACAATGGGGGCGACGCCTATCTGGCCAAGGTGCCGGACAGCCCGAACGTGTTCGGCACGACGGTGGCCCAGCACATCGACCTGAACATCCTGATGTCCTATGCCGCTTGGTGCATGGCACTGGCCCAGTTGCCGTTCTTGATCAATCTCGTGTGGTCCAAGTTCGCCGGCAGGAAGGTCACCAGCGACAATCCGTGGAACGCCACCACCCTGGAGTGGGCGACCCCGACGCCTCCCGGCCACGGCAACTTCGACAAAGAGCCGGTCGTTTACCGGGGGCCGTATGAATACAGCCGTCCCGACCACGAAGACGACTACCTGCCGCAATGGGTGGAGCCGAAGCGCACCACTCCCGAGCCCGAGGTCCAACCCGCCGATTCGCCCGCCCACTGAGCGTCACCGGTTTCAAGCCTGCTGCCTTGAAACGGAACCTTTGATCTTCTTCCCATGGAAATCCCCTACGTTGTCACCCCGCGCAAGGACACGGGTCTCTTCAACTCGAAGATCGCCATCTGGCTCTTCCTCGCCTCCGAGGTCATGCTCTTCGGCGGCCTGTTCTCCGGCTACGTCTTCCTCCGCCTCGGCGCGGATTATCCCTGGCCGGAGCGGACGATTCCCGTCCTTCCGGGCCTGCTGAACACCTTCATCCTGATCGCCTCGTCCGTCACGGTCGTGTTCGCGTGGGCGGCGTTGAAGATGCGCCAATGGATCCAGTTCAAGATCTTCATGGGCATCACGATCCTATGCGCCCTCGTGTTCATGGGTTTCAAGAGCTTGGAATATTACGTCAAGTTCCACCACCAGGCGGCCCGCCTGGTGGACTACACGATGGTGGAAGGTCACATCGACCACGAAGTGAAGGGCGGCGGGGAACACGGCGAGCACGCCGAGCATGTCCTCGATGCCTCCGGCAACGAAGTGGAGATGAACGTCCGCCGTTTCGTCCCGCAGACGATCACCTTCGACCTCCTCCGCTTCCACAAGCCCTGGGTGGAGGAAATGCTGGCCGAGGCCGGCGAGTCGGGTTCGACCATCCAGCTCGCTGACAAGATCGACTTCAACCGCGCTGATGCCGAGTCGGCCGACAGTTCCAAGGTATTCGCCGCCGGGGAAACCCTGAGCGTCGATCTTCTGAAGCGCCTTGCCGCCAAGCAGACCGAGAACCATGCTTTCAACCAGAGCAAGCGCACCGAATACCTGCGGCGTGCCTGGGACATCAAGTGGGAGAACGTGAAGGAGAACAATCTCCTGGGAGAGGCCGCGTTCGTGGCTTCCTTCCCCGCGGGCTCCGAGCTGGAACCGGAGGAACGCGCCAAGGCCTATACCCGCTGGAAGGCCGGCATGCGCGCCAACTTCGCCACCGACGTGACCATCGACTCGGTCAAGCTCGGCAATGGGGAGTCGGTGCCGGTGGTGATCGATTACAAGAAATTCTCCGACATCGAGCGTCCCGAGGTGCCGTCCGCCAGCTTTACGGTGGGAGGTGCGCCGCTCACCCTGCGGTTCGGCAACCACGACGTGATCACCGATTACCGCGACGGCCTGACCTCGATCAGTCTGCGCGATGGCACCGCGCTGGCGGGCGAGCAGGGGAACTCGACGATGGTTTATCACTATGTCGACGGCATTGATTTCCAATATCTCGTCGAGATGGCGGAAAAGAAGGGCATCGATCCGCTGATCGCCATCGAGAACAGCTGGATCGTCAAGGACAACCCGGAGATCGCCGAGATCTGGGAGATGCACAAGGAAGGGGTCCGCCAGCTCGAGGAGGTGCTCCATGAGGAAGGCCGCGAGCCGACTCCGAAGGACCGCTACCGCATGGGTTGGCAGGAGCTCGCCTACTACACCCGCCTCATCGACGAGGGCAAGGGCGTGGAGGACGTCAAGATCGACCCCAAGGCGAAGACGCCGCCGCGCGAGGACATCGCGCTGATCGAGCACTTCAAGGGCCCCGATTACAGCCGCCATCATTTTCCCCATCTTGAGATTCCCCGCGCCGAGGTGGCGCTGGCTTCGAAGTTCACGCCACGGTGGAATACCTACTACGCCATCTATTTCACCATCACCGGCCTGCACGGCCTGCACGTGGTGGGTGGCGCGATCGTGCTCGGGTATTACTTCTTCTTCGGGCGCCGGATGTATCTTTCCAATCCGGAGTGGCTCGCCAACCGCGTGGAAGTCGGCGGCCTGTTCTGGCACTTCGTGGATCTAGTCTGGATCTTTGCGTTCCCGATTTTCTACCTCATGTAATTTCCTCTATCTCCGCATCCCATGGCTGACAGCGTAGAACATATCAAGAAGGCGACCCGCCTGTATCTCATCATCGGTGCCGCGCTTTTCGCCGGCACGATCGCGACCGTGCTCGTGGCCACCGTGCCCGCCCTCGACTTCGGACGGCATGGATTTGATTCGGTCGACATGATCCTCGGCCTTCTCATTGCGACCACCAAGGCCTCGCTGGTGGCGGCGATCTTCATGCACCTCAACCACGAGAAGAAGGCGATCTACTGGCTCTTTGCCAGCGGTCTGGCCTTCGCCTTCTTCATGGTCTTTCTGATCTTCTGGGCCAAGGCCGACCCGATCCATTACGACAGATTCTCCGATGGCGGGCAGGCGGCGGCCGTGCTTTCGCCGACGGAGCCCTGATCCTTGCCTTCGGCGGTATCCGAACGATCTTCCCACCATGTCCCTTCGAACCTTCCACATCGTCTTCGTCACGCTGAGCACGCTGCTCTTCGTGTTCCTCGCCGTCTGGGCCTTTGGTTTCGCGGCGGAGAAATCCGGCATGGTGACCGGACTCGGCGTTCTGGGTGCCCTTGGTGCCGTGGGAATGCCCGTCTACGGGGTGTTTTTTTACCGCAAGGCCCGCAACCTCTTGCTCTGACCCGAAGCCATGCTTGATACCCTTCTCTCCTGCGCCACCTGCTCCGTCAATTTCAAGGACGACGCCAATGCGGCGAGCTGGTCGATCCTGTTCCTGCTGGCGGTCATCGTGCCGGTGCTCGGTGGCGTGATCTGGTGCATGGTCCGGATCGCCCGCCGCGAGGAAGAGAATCTCGATCCCGAACTGCGCGACCATTAAGACTCCCGACAGCCCGCCCGCCCATCCGGCTTCCCCTGATTTTTCTCCATGAACTCCCTGAGTCCCTCGAAATTCCTCGGCATTCCCGACGCCTACTCCGCTCATGGCGGCCGCGTGGACCACTTGATCGATGTCGTGCACTGGCTGATGATCGCCCTGTTCATCGGCTGGACCCTGTTCTTCCTGTTCAGCCTGGTCCGCTACCGTCGTTCGGTGCAGCAGCGCGCGTCGTATCACGGCGTGCGGAACCACCTTTCGACCCACATTGAAATCGGGATCATCATTCTGGAAGCGGTGTTGTTGCTTGGCTTCGCGTTTCCGATGTGGAAGGACCGCACCGACTCCTGGGAGTTGGTTCAAAAGCGCGATCCGGTCCGGGTTCGCGTGATCGGCTGGCAATTCGGCTGGACCTATCACTACGCGGGCGCCGACGGGCGTTTCGGGCGCATCGACCATCGCCTGAAGACCAGCTCCAGTGATCCCGGCATCGATCTCGCCGATCCGAACGCCCAGGATGACTTCACGACTTCCGTGCTGCGTCTGCCCAAGGACCGGCCGGCGATCCTGAACATCACTTCGAACGACGTGATCCACAACTACTCGATCGTTCCAATGCGGGTCCAGCAGGACGCCATCCCGGGGCGGGAGATTCCGATGTGGTTCACGCCGACCCGCACCCTGGAGACCTCGGTCGTCTGCGCCCAGCTCTGTGGTGAAGGCCACGGCAACATGGCGGGCCAGATGGAGGTAATTCCGGCCGAGGCGTTCGACGAGTGGTTCAAGTCGCAGTCCGATGCCGCCATCGAGCGCAACACGAGCAAGGCACCGGCTACCGCCGCGCGCTGACACGCGGGCAGGTCTTTTCTGAACGACGGGCGGGTCCGGAGCGGCCTGCCCGTTTCGTTTTTTCATGAGGTCATCATTTGCCGGCCCGGCGTGGCGCGGGTTCGTGGAAGGATTTCTTGGCCCAGTTCCGCCAGATGATGCGGCTGGCTGAATCGAAAAACTCGAGCCGGATGAAGCGCGCCATGAACATTTCGAGCACCCCGGGGATCTGGCCGGCATCCCAGACGGGCTTGCGTAATACCTCCACGGCGTTCGGCTGGTTCCGGACGTCGTGGGTATCGAAGGTGGCGCAGCGAAGAAAGGGCGTGGGCGTCTTGAGGTAGACGCTGGCGTGCGAGCATCCATGGCAGGCGGAAGTCGCCAGCTCGACCGCGCGCCAGTAGTTGGGATCGTCGCGGGAAAGCGGTCGTTCCGCCACCAGCCCGAGGGAATCGAGCACCCGCGCGATGGCGATGGCTACGGCGAAGGCCGCGTCGGCGGCCTGGGGATCGTCCTCGTACTCGGCCGGGCGGGCGAATCCAGCGGCGAGGTAGGCCTGGTCGGCGCGCTCGGCGAGACGTGCGGAAGTCCGCGGTGAGCCGGTGAGAAGGGCGTCCAGTTGGTCCCGGGCCTCGCGGATGCCGTCGATCAGATTTCGCAGATGGATGGCACCGGCGGCATTCTTCGGAGAAAAGGCGGGCAGCACCCGGGCGGTCGAGCGGGTGGCGATCACCAGCAGGGCACGGGGTTGCAAGCTATAGAGGGTCTCCCGTGGCTGGCCCCAGATGTTGCCGACTTTCGGTTCGGATTTCGCTTCGAAAGGCATCATCAGGCGCTCTTCCGCGAACCCGTGCCAGCCCTCTTCCACCACCAGGGCGGATTCCGCCACCGACAGGGCGGCGGCGACGGCGCTGATGCTGGAAGCGGAGATGGGGCCGCCCCGTTCCGCTTTCTGGATGAGGGCGCGGGTCAGGCCGCATTGCGTGGCGAGGGCGTCCTGGGTGAGGCCCGCGTTTTCCCGGCTCGATCGGATGTAGTGGCCGTGAACGGCCTGTCCCTTGGGTCGTGGCATGGCGTCGAAATGAAACGATGCCTCCGAGGTTCGCCGTCGCGAGGGTGGCGGAGCAATCGAAAAATAGGCGTTTTGTAACGTGGAGGTGCGGGATCGCAGGGTTCGACGGCCGAGGGATCGGATGCCAGAAGGGGAAAACGGAAGACATGGGAAGCAGATTGAACACCGCAACCACCGGGGTGGCCGCCAAGGTCCGCTCCATGATGAACGTCATGAGCATCGCCCTGATCGGCACCGGCAGCCTGGTGGTCCCGTGCCTGCAAGCAGCCCTGTCGCCATCGAAGCTCCGCTGCGAGTATCTGTCCGAGCCCCGCGGCATCCACGAGGCGGCGCCGAGGTTGTCGTGGATCGTGGAATCGAAGGAAAGGAACCAGGTTCAGACGGCCTGGCAGGTGTTGGTTTCCTCCACGGCGGAGAAACTCGCCGCCAACGATGGGGACCGGTGGGACAGCGGCAAGGTCGTGTCGGAGGAGACCTGCCAGATCGAATACGAGGGCGCCGACCTGGCATCGCGCGACGGGTGCTTCTGGAAGGTCCGGGTGTGGGACGGGAGCGACGAACGATCCGAGTGGAGCGCTCCCGCCTCTTGGACGATGGGTCTCTTGCAGCCCGGCGACTGGGCGGCGCAGTGGGTGGATGGTCATCGGATCGCGGCCGGCTCTGAAACACTGCCGACCCTCGTCAGCGCGTCCTACGAAGCGCTCGATGGGGCAGGCTCGCTGGATGTGACAACTCAACTGACCCATCTGGCTGGCGACGGCGAGTTCGAGCTCCCGGTTTCAAATGCCAGCTTCGGCAACGACCCGGCCTACAACCACGTCAAGCAGCTGCGGGTGGTGTACGAGCTCGACGGCTATCGACTCGAGGCGGCGTTTCCGGAGAACACGACCTTTCATTTCCCCGACGATCTGCCGCCCTTCGTGGCGGTCGCCATCACGGGAGCGAGCTACGAGGCCCTGGATGGAGCGGGGGCACGCGATGTGACCCCGATCCTGACCGCGCTGGCGGCCGAAGGGCCGTTCGTGCTCTCGGTCGATAACGACAGCCTCGGCGGCGATCCGGCGGCGGATCACCTGAAGCGACTCAGGATCACCTATGAAAAGGATGGCTTTTCCATGGTGAAATTCGTCGAGGAGAACACGGTGTTCCGTTTTCCCGCGGACCTCGCGGTGCCGGCGGCGGTGCCGTATTTGAGGAAAAGCTTTGCGGTCGACAAGGCGGTCCGCCGGGCCACGGTCTATGTTACCGCACTCGGCATTTATGAACTCCGGATCAATGGCGGCAGGGTCGGCGACCATGTGCTGGCACCGGAGTGGACCGACTACGAGCAGCGGCTCAACTATCAGGTCTACGATGTGACTCCGATGATCGACCAAGGGGAAAACGTGTGGGGCGCCCAGCTGGCGAACGGCTGGTTTTCCGGACACATCGGGAATGGGGGCTATCAGTACTGGGGCAGCAGCCCGGCATTGCTGGGCCAGCTGGAGATCGAATACGTCGATGGCAGCCGGCAGACCATCGTGACCGACTCAAGCTGGAAAATCGGTGTGGGACCGCTGGTCTCGACGGATTTCATGCTGGGCGAGGACTACGATGCCCGCCGCGAGATCCCCGGGTGGGACGCGGCCGGGTTCGACGACTCGGGATGGACCCCGGTCACCTTGCGGACGGTCGAGCCCCGGGCGATGACGGGTCAGGTGATGGAGCCCTCGCGCGAGTTGATGACGCTGCCGGCGAAGGAACTCACCGAACCGGCGGCGGGAAAATGGACCTACGACCTGGGGCAGAACATGGTGGGCGTGGTGCGGCTGAAGATCACCGCTCCCGCCGGCACCCAAATCACGCTCCGCCATGGAGAGATGCTGAATCCCGACGGGACCCTCTACACGGCGAACCTCCGCGGCGCGCCCTCGATCGACCACTACACGTGCCAGGGCGGCGGCGAGGAAACGTGGCAGCCGAAGTTCACTTTCCATGGCTTCCGCTATGTCGAGCTGACGGGGGTGGACGAGCAACCTCCTCTGGACGCGGTGACCGGAGTGGTGATCGGGTCGGACACGCCGAAGGCCGGCAGTTTTTCCTGTTCGGATCCACTCATCAATCAGCTTCAGTCGAACATCGAATGGGGCCAGCGCGGGAACTATCTCAGCGTGCCGACCGACTGTCCGCAACGGGACGAACGGCTCGGGTGGATGGGGGACGCGCAGGTTTTCGTTCGCACCGCCACCTACAACTCGGATGTTGCGGCATTCTTCAACAAGTGGCTGGCCGACGTCACCGACAGCCAGCTCGCCGATGGTCGCTTCACCGACGTTTGTCCCTACGCCGGGCCCTCGGTGGGCACGCCGGCCTGGGGCGACGCGGGAGTGATTTGCCCGTGGACGATTTATCAGGCCTACGGCGACAAGCGGGTTCTGGAAAAGGCCTGGGACTCGATGGTCGCGTGGATTTCCTGGTGCGAAAGCCAGAGCAACAACTACATCCGTAGTGGAAACCGAGGCTCGGACTATGGCGACTGGCTCTCGATCGGTGCAGATACCAGCAAGGAGTTGCTGGCGACCGCCTACTTTGCCTACTCGACCCATCTCGTGGCAAAGACCGCCGAAGTGCTCGGGAAAACGACGGAAGCCGCCTCGTATCAAGCGAAGTTCGAGGCGATCAAGGCGGCCTTCAATGACAAGTATGTCGATGCCACCGGCAGGATCACCGGCAACACCCAGTGCGCCTATGCCATGGCGCTGAAGTTCGATCTGCTGCCGCCCGCCCTCCGCTCCGCCGCCGCGGACTACCTGGCGGCGGACATCGCGGCCAAGGGCGACCACCTCTCCACCGGGTTCGTCGGCGTCGGCTACCTCCTGCCGGTGCTCACCGCCGAAGGAAAAAGCGACGTGGCCTACAAGCTCATCCACCAGGACACCTTCCCGTCCTGGCTCTTCTCCATCAAATATGGCGCCACCACCATCTGGGAGCGCTGGGACGGCTGGACGCCGGACAAGGGTTTCCAAAGCACCATCATGAATTCCTTCAACCACTACTCGCTCGGATCATGTGGCGAGTGGCTCTACTCGGCCGTGGGAGGCATCGACCAGCAGCCGGACACCGCCGGCTACAAGGACATCGTGATCCGCCCCGTGCCCGGCGGAAAGATCGACCAGGCGAGCGCCAGCCTCGACACGATCCGGGGCCGGGTTTCCAGCCGCTGGATGCAGCATGAGGAGGGCTTCGCGCTCAGCGTGGAAATCCCCGCCAATGCGCGGGCGACGGTGTTCGTCCCGGCGGAGAGTGAGGCTGCCGTGAAGGAGTCGGGAAAAGCCGTGGCCGACGCCGAGGGGGTGGAGTTCCTGCGGATGGAGGGCGGAGCCGCGGTGTTCGAGGTGAAATCCGGACGCTACTGGTTTACGACGGGCACCGTACCTCCGGGGACCGATTCCGCGCAGCACGACGCCGGGGTGCCGCTGCGGTTGGAGATTTCCGCCCTGCTGGGAAACGATGGGGTGCCGGTGCCGGAGTTCGTTTCCGCCGATGCGGTCAGCGTGGGAGGTGCATCGATCGAAGTCGTCGATGGCCTGCTCATCTACCGCCCGGACGGATCCGTGGCCGGTGATGACTGGTTCAACTACACCGTGAGGATGCCCGACGGGGGGCTGGAGATGCGATCGGTTCGGGTGACGCTGATCCCGGAAGATGCGCCGGAAGCGGCCTCGAAGATGATCGATTACCAGGGTGACCGTTCTCGCCGGGTGGTCTTCCAAGGCGTGCCTGGCCGGGTCTACCGGGTGGAGTTTTCCGACGATCTCGGCAGCGAAGGGGAGTGGCAGCTGCTCGCGACCCTGCAGGCGGGACCCTCCGGCATGTTCGAAGCCACCGACCTCAGCGACCCGCCGGCGAGCCGATTTTACCGGGCGGCCTTTCCCTGAATCCCTGAACGAGGCGGCCCGACTCGCGGGTCGCCCTCACCGCTTTCCGAGGCCTCGGGAGGCCGTCCAAAGATAGGTGTGACGCCGCGGAGTCGTCCAAAAATCGGCGTTTTAAATCGTGGCGATGCGGTCGAAGCATGCTTGAGGCCCGATCGGAATGGGGGAGGATGGCCGGATGCCGGAGATATGAGATCCGGTCCTAACAAGAATCCCGAGCAACCCCATCCCCACCTCCCATGAAACACCGCATCCGGGCAACGTCCGCCTTCCTCGGCGCCATTCTCGCGCTCGCCACCTCCGCCCGGGCGGCGGTGACCATCCAGAACTTCACCAACGTGGCACCCGGCGGGGGGCTGGCCGGCACGCCCCACGACCCTTTGCTTGCGGGGTCGCCCGACCTGATCGCCGCCTCGGCCACGGATCTTTTGACGGGACTCGCCCCGACCGTCACTTACACCGGCGGCTCCGGGAACACGCAGTATGAGGACTCCCGTGGGGAGTCGGCGTGGAACGACGGCTCGATCACCACCGTCTACGGCGGTGTGCCCAACGCCGTCGCCCACCTGGCCTATGGCGTGGCGGTGGCGACGGTGGGGGGCAGTGACATCGACGCCTTTGTCACCTACGACCTCGGCGCGCTCTACCATTTGTCCCAGATCGACGTCATTCTTGGCTGGAATGACTCCGGCCGGGACGAGAGTTCCTTCAATGTGCTGGTGGCCGATGAAAGCATGACCTTCACCCTGCTCGCCTCCTACTTGAAGGGGACGGACGACACCGGGGTGATCGGCACTCCCGTGACCAACCTGCACCGCTTCATCGACGATGGCGGAGGCGATGTGGCGGGCAACGTGCGCTACGTCCAGTTCCAGTTCACCGATGCCGACAATGGCGCGGCGGGGATCGCGGAGATCGATGTGTTCGGGACCGCCGTGCCCGAGCCTTCCGCGCTGGTCATCGCCGGGCTCGGCCTGGCGTCGGCCGGACTCCGGCGTCGGCGCTGAGTTTGCGACCGCCCGAAACCCAGCGCGTCGAAGTTTCCCGCGGCTGCCAAAGGAAGCTTGCGGGTGCCCGGTCGGTGGCTAGTCTCTGCGCGACTTGGAACGCCCGTTTAGCTCAGCTGGTAGAGCACCATCTTTGTAAGTTGGGGGTCGCTGGTTCGAATCCGGCAACGGGCTCCAACTTTCTTCACGAGGCCGGGCGGAGACTCTGCTCGGCCTCCATTTTTTCCACCAGCACCTGTTCCTCCGCTGCGGGGATGTGGATGGTGAAACGGGTGTCCTCGCCCGGAGTGGATGAGACGTCGACGGTTCCGCCGTGGGCCTCGATGGCGCGCTTGACGATCGAGAGCCCGAGCCCGGTGCCCTTGATCTCCTCCTGGGAGTGGTGTTTTTCCACCCGGTAGAAGCGCCGGAAAATGTGCTGCAGGTCCTGGTTCGGAATCCCCACGCCATCATCGGCCACCCAGAGCGTCACGCCGCGCTCGTCGCGGGTGGCGCCGACGCGGACTTTCAGGCCGGAGCGGGGGTTCTGCTTGAGGGCGTTTTCGACCAGGTTGAACAGAACCTGGGTCCAGTAGAAGCGGTCACCGGTGAGTTGCAGTCCTTCATCGGGCATCTCGATCCGGATTTCCGCCTTTTGCTGGCGGATGACCGACTCGAGGCGCTCGAGCACGTCCTGAACGCAGGAGCGGAGCCGGAAGGGCTCGATTTTCAGCGCCGCCGCCTCGCCGCTTTCGAGGCGGGAAATGACCAGCATGTCCTCGACGATACGGGCGATGCGCTCGGTGTGCTTGCGCATGATCGTGAGGAAGCGCCGGGTGATGTCCGGGTCGGTCACCAGGTCGTCGTCGATCAGGTTCTCGAGGTAGCCGTTGATGATTGCCAGCGGCGTGCGGAGCTCGTGGGAGGCGTTGGCCACGAAGTCCTTGCGGATCTGTTCGGTCTGGTGCTCGGCGGTCACGTCACGAAGCACAATGCGGGTGAATCCTTCCTGCCCGGGGATGCCTTCGATGCGGGCGGCATCGACGTCCCAGACGACCTGCCCCTTCGCTCCCGGTACGCCGCCCGGTGGAGATTTCGCCTGCGGCTGCAGCAGGGGGATGCGCCGCGTGACCGGCGCCCCGCTTTCCAGGCAATCGTTCACCGCGCCCGAAAGGTTGCGGTCGAGCATGACTTCGGCGACCGGCCGACCCACCAGCGGACGACCGTTGAAAAAGCGCTGCGCGGCACCGTTGGCGATGCGGATTTCGGCCGAGGCGTCGACCAGCAGGAAGGCATCGGAAAGTGCGTCCAGCATCTTGTCGCGCTCCGTCCGGGCACTCTGGAGATCGATTTCCAGGCGGTTTTTCCACGCCCGCACCTCCTGCTCGAATCCGCGCCGGGCGCGGCGGAGCTGGACGGCCAGGAGCGTCAAGGCCACCACCGCGCACAAGGCTGCGGCGATGGCCGTCGTGACGACAAATTCCGACATGTTCAGTTCGTGACCACACGGTACCCGACGCCCCTCACGGTTTCAATCATCTCGGCGTGAGGGCCGAGCTTCTGGCGGAGCCGCTTCATGTGGGTATCGAGCGTGCGGCTGTGGACATCGTCGCTGTATCCCCACACCGAACGCAGCAGGTCGTTGCGGTCCTGCGGCGCGCCGGGCCGCTCGGTCATGTAGAGCAGGAGCTTGAACTCGGTGCCGGTCAGGTCGACCGGTTCGCCGTCGAGGTAGAACTTGAGGTCGTTCTTGTTGAAACGGAAGGGGCCGTGCTCGACCACCACCGAGCCCGGCGCGGCGTTGGAACGCTTGAGGATCGCCTGCACGCGGAGCAGCAGCTCCTTGGGCGAGAAGGGCTTGGTGAGGTAGTCATCGGCGCCGGCTTCGAGGCCCTGGATGCGGTCCTCGGTCTGGGCGCGGGCGGTGAGCATGATCACCGGGGTATCGCGGGTGCGGGCGTCCCGGCGAAGTTCTTTGAATACCGAGAAGCCATCCTTTCCCGGAAGCATCAGGTCGAGGATGACGAGGTCGGGCTGCTCGTGGATCGCCAGCGAGGTCCCGTGAATTCCATCATGAGCCTTGAGGATCTGGTATCCGGCGCGCTCGAGATTGAATCCGATCAGGTCCGCGATGTCCCTTTCGTCTTCGACGATCAGTATGCGTTGCATGCTGGCCATCGATTAGATCGCGTTCGTCACCGGGCAAACCAGCTCAGAGTGACGAAATCGTCGCAAACGGGGAAAATCGCCGCTCAGGCGTGCTGCTGGTGCCACTCCCGGTAGACCTTCGGGGAAATCTCGGACGGCTTGATTTCCGAGCGGCCGCCCCAGAAGACGTTGGTGTAGCTGACCGGGATGCCGACGCTTTCCAGGTGGGCATCGATCGCCGCCTTGTGGGCGAGCACGCGCTCCTTCTCGGTGCCGTGGACGACCCCCATGATGTTCACGTTTCCAAACTGCGGACCGCCCTCGCGCCAATAGCAGTGCGTCATGCAGTAGTGGCGGCCGACCTGGCCGCCGGCCTCGATCTCGCGGCCCGCGGGCACCGCCCAGTGGAACAGGCCGTTGAAGCGCGTGACCCGCTCGCCGGCGGCGGAGGGCTTGACGTGCTCCAGAAAGGTCGAGAAACGTCCGACGACCTTCTTGGCATTCAGGCCCTTGGCGATCTTGCAGAACCTTTCGACCGGCATGCCGAGCTGCGCCGCGCGCAGGTCCCAGGGCTCGGCGACGATTTCCTCCGGGGCCAGCTCTTCCTTCAGGACGAGCAGCACTTCCCACTCCTCCGGGGAAAGATCGACCGTGGCGGTGGTCATCATCACCGCCGGTTCCTCGGCCTTCTCGCCGGGTTCCATCGACTTGCGGCGCACGTGGCCCACGCCCAGCGCGAACACGCCGTGGGCCGGCATCAGCAGGTATTCCTCCGCTCCCACGAGACGCTTCAGCACCGTGGCGTGTTCGTCGAGCGACTCGCCGACCGGCACCTTGAGGGTGGTCCACAGCCGGTAGCCGGAGCCGGAGACATCGGTATCGGTGGAGCGGATCACCACGTGTCCGGAGAAGGGGTCCTCCTTGGACATGAAGTCGAAGGCTTCGTTGAGCTTCTCCTCCGGCAGCCGCCAGGCGACCAGCGCGCCATGGGCCAGCTTGGTGGCCAGCATCGTCTGCCGCACGCGGCGGATCACGCCGGCCTCGAGCATGGCGCGGATGCGCTCCAGCACGGTCGGCAGGTCGACGCCGCTTTCCTCGGCGATCACGTGAAACGGGTGCTCGTGGAACCCGGCCACCAGGTCCTCGGAAATGGCGAGGATCCTGGCGTTGGTGGAATCGGTGTGTTCGACGGGGACGGCGTGCTGCATGGCCGGAAAACTAGGGGTGCGGGTCGCGAGGTCCAAACGAATTTCAGGAAAACCCGCGCGGTCAATGACAAGCGATGCCTAGTCGATTTTGCACCGGGCGGTGAACAATCGGCACAATGAGCCAAGAGCCCGATCGACTTTACCAGGCCATCGGCGGCGAGCAGGGCATCGAGCTGCTGGTCGGGAAGTTCTATGACCGGGTGCTTCGCGATCCCAAGCTCGCTTCGTTTTTCACCCACGCTCCGATGGACCGTCTGAAGATGATGCAGAAGGAATTCTTCAGCGAAGCGCTCGGCGGACCGCTTTTCTACAGCGGCCATTCCCTGAGGCAGGTTCATGCCGGCAAGGGGATCCGCCGTGATCACCTCCGGAAATTCGTGAAGCACCTGCTGGCGACCCTGGAGGAGGACGTGCCGGAGCTCAACCTGAGCCGCCAGGACATCGACGCCATCTACAGCCGCATCGCCATCGAGGCCGATCGGATCACGAACAGCGTGGGGGACTCCGCCTGAGCGGAAACGCCAAAGCAAAGCCGCCATCGCCCCGGGGGGGACGATGGCGGCATTTTTTTGGGACGGATGCCGGAAGTCCGTCAGGGACTTTCGAGGCGATAGAACGCCCCGCCGGCCGGCGGGTTGAAATCGAAGAAGCTGTCCGTCGGGCTGGCCGGCTGGAAGGTGTCCGCCGTTTCCGAAAAGTCCGTCAGGTCCGTGCTCCGCATCAGCTGATAGGTCACGGCGGGGTTGAGCCCGCTGAAGGTCACCCGGACCTCGGTGATGGCTCCCTCTCCGTCCTTGGTCAGCTGGATTTCCTGCAAACGGATCTCCGGCGCCGGTGAATTCGGATCCAGCGGATCGGTGCCGGCCGCCACTTCGGCATCGTCGTGGATCCCGTCCGAATCGGTGTCCGCCAACGTCGGATCGGTGCCCAGCGCGAACTCCTCGAGGTTGGTCAGGGAGTCGTCATCCGAGCTCACCGTGGCATCGCCGGGATTGTTGGAATCGAGGCCGTAGCGATCCTCCCATGGATCGGGCAGGCCGTCGCCATCGGCATCGAAGTCGACCAGCCGGGCGATGAAGTTGTCGACATGCACGTTGCGCACGGACGAGGTTCCGGTGCCGGTCTTGTGGGCCGCGACCGTCACCCGCACGGTCCGGGTGCCCGCCGGGGGAAACGCCGCGAGCCGCGTGGTGGTCCAGGCCTGCACGGAGCCGGAGGTCTCGAAGGCGGAGGCATGTCCGGTCTCCTCCCCGGAGCCGTCCAGGAAAGACACCGTGATGACGCCCTGGTCCGCGCCGTCGTTTTCACGCCAGTCAAAGTCGAGCAGCACGGTCTTCGCTCCCTCGTCGATGGGCGTGGCCAGCGAAGACACGTCGATGTCCTGCCGCATGACCATCGAGGCATCGATGCCGCCCTCGAAGGTGGCAGCGTCCGCCTCCGGCACCGGGGCATCGCGACCCGCGGTGGCGAACTGTTCGCCGTCGCTGGCCAAGTTCGGGTTGTTGATGTTCGCCACGCTGAAATAATCGAGCACGTAGAAATCGTTGAGCACCGCGCTCCAGCCCGGGACGGTGCCGCCGGCGATGCTGAGGCCCTCGCCGTAAACCGGCAGAACCGGATCCTCGAAGCTGCCGTTGACCAGCGGAATGGGATCGCCGGGTTCGTCGAGCGGGTCGTTCGGGTCCGATCCATAACGGACTTCGTCCCCATCATCGAAGCGGTCGCCGTCGCTGTTCGCGTTCAGGGGATCGGTCGGGCCGTAGCCGGATGGGTTCCCGGCATTGTCCGTGCCCGCCACTTCCGCGCCGTCGAGCAGGCCGTCGTCATCGCCATCCGGGTCGGTGGGGTCCGTCTGGTTCTCGGTCACCCCGTCCGCGTACTCGTCCGCGTCCGAGCGGCCGTCGGCGTCGAAGTCGGTCGTGGCCGGTGCGTCGTTCGGTCCCGCGATGTCCTCGTATCCGTCCACCGCGTCGTCGGGATCGAAGGCGATGATGAGATCCTCGTAGTAGTCCGGCAGGCCGTCACCATCGGCATCCGGCAGGCTGCCGCTGATGATGAGCGTGCCGCCGGTTTCGTAGAAGTTTTCGCCGAGGTCGAACAGGTCGTTGCCAGCGTAGGTTCCCGGCGGCACCGGCTCGCCGTCGACCAGCAGCTTGCCGGCGTCGAAGGTCAGCGTCTGGTCCACGTTGAGGGCCCCGGTGCCGTTGAGATTCAGGGTGCCGGTGAAAACATGATCGACGTCGAAATCCAGCAGGATCGTCGATGCGACCGTCAGGTTGCCGGTGTAGTCGCCGACGTCGGTGAACACCACGGTCTTGATGTTGGTTCCGTTTTCCGGGGTCAGCAGCAGGTCGCCGCTGCCGGTGAGCGTGCCGTCAATGGTCAGCTGGGTGACGGCGCCGCTGGGGTCGATGAAAGACCCGGTGCCCATGACCACGAAGTTGACCACGTCGAGCGTCCCGGTGTGGGGGCCGCCGTTCGGTCCGTAGGACAAACGGCCGCCGGCGAGGATAAGATCGCCATTGATGGTGGCGATGGCGCCGTTCTGGTTTTTCATCAGGGCGCGGCTGCCGGTGTTCACCGTCAGCGAGTCTCCTCCGAAGGTCGAGGAGGCCCCATCGGCCGAGATGCGGAATCGCTCGTCCTGCACGCCGGTGGCGGAGACGTAGTCATTGCCGAGGACCGGGGCGGCGGCGGGATCGCCCCACATGGCGGCGTTCCAGTCGATGTTGCCCACGGTCTGGACGATCGTGTCGGCCCGGGCGGGCACCAGCAGGGCGGAGGTCAAGCCAACCGCCGCGGCGGTTCGCAGGATGGGTCGGGTCATAGGGATGGGGTTTTCCATGGGTTTGGAACGAGAGGCCGGGTTCATGCCGGATGCCGGCACAGCCTTCTTCGACCTATGCGCCGTCCCTCGTCCCAAACCCGACAGCGAACTTTCTCCCCCGGTTCAGAGCCCGGTGGTCGCTTCCGCCTCGCGCAGCAGCACCCTCAGCACCGACCACGAAAACCACGTGCCGATCGAGGGGAAGCCCGACTCGTCCACCTGGGACTCGACCCGCCGCAGCGCTTCGCGGGCTTGGCGGATGTCGTCCGCCGCCTCGTCGCTCCGGCCCAGCCCGGAGCGGGACATGCCACGCAGCAGCCGTGCCGTGGCGACCCGGCTGCCGGGTGGATCATCGACGGCGATCGATTCATTGGCAGCGACGATGGCTTTTTGAAAATCGCCGGCCCGATAGTGGTAGAGCGAGCGCGAGAGCGCGTTCCACTCTGGAAACGGCATGGTGCCCGCGGCGGTGGGTGCCTTTCCCCGGCACTTCTCCAAGGTGCTCTCCAGACGCTCGAGCACGAATGCATCGACCGGCAGCAGCAGGCAAACCTTCAACAGATGCTCGGCCTGCAGGGCGTTCTCCGCGGGCACGTAGCGCTCCAGCACGTCCGCCCGGAAACGCAGGTAGGCGCGGAGATCCCCCGCCTCCAGGTAGGCGGGGGCGGTCATCAGCAGATCCACGCCCTCCACCACCCGGGTCCGATCGCCCAGCCGGTTGGCTTCGTTCATCAGGCGAAAACAATGCGCCGCCTGCTCCCAGCGGCCGAACACCGCATTCCAGCGCCCCAGCGAGCGGAACACCTCCGCGGCCTCCGGCGAGGCCTCGATCGATTCCAGCGGGTCGGCGCGCAGGAGCTGGTCGGCCTGCTCGGTCTTGCCCTCGCTGAGCAGGATCGCCGCCCGCGAAACGTTGGCCCGGGCCTGGGCGTGTCGCTTGAGTTTCGCCTGCTCGGCCAGCACCTCTTTTTCCCGGAAATACAGCGCCGTGGCCGTGCCGAGCCCGCCGATGAGGGAAAGCAGCATGGAGGCACCCAGCGCGCAGGCGATGCGGTTGCGGCGGATGAATTTCCGCAGGTAGTAGCGCCGGCTCGGCTTGCGGGCGAGCACCGGCTGGTTGTCGAGGTGGCGCTGGATGTCCATCGACAAGCTGTTGACCGTGAGGTAGCGGCGGTTGCGCTCCTTTTCCATGGCCTTGCACACGATCCAGTCGAGATCCCCCCGCAGCCCGGCTGCCCAGCGCTCCTTCGGCTCGGGCAGGGAGGCTCCGTTTCCGCCGGAAATCACCGACATCGAGGGCAGCGGCGGATTCACCTCCAGCAAGGTCCGCCGCATCTCGCTGTAGCCGCTTTCCATCAGCTTCCCCGTGTCGAAGGGCGGGCACCCGGCCAGCAGTTCGTAAAGCAGCGCGCCGAGGCTGTAGATGTCGGTGCGGGTATCGATGTCCCCGCCGCTCATCTCGATCTGCTCGGGGCTCATGTAGGCCGGCGTGCCGAGCAGCTGGTCGGTGAGCGTGATGTCGCCCCGGCCGCAGCCCGCATCCATGGCCTTGGCGATGCCGAAGTCGATCACCTTCGGCACGAAGTGGCCGTCGAGGCTTTCGACGAGGATGTTCGAGGGCTTGATGTCGCGGTGCACGATGCCCTTCTGGTGGGCGTGCTGGATGGCTTGGCAGACCTCGAGGAAAAGCCCGAGACGCTGCCGGATGCCGAGTCGCTCGGTCTCGCACAGCGTGGTGATCCGCGGCCCGCGGACCAGCTCCATCACGAAGTACGGCCGGCCACCGGGCGTGCTGCCGGCATCGAGCACCCGCGCGATGTTCGGGTGCTCCATGATCTCCAGCGCGTGCCGCTCCGCCTCGAAGCGGGAAACCACCGACGCGGTGTCCATGCCCCGCCGGATGATCTTCAGCGCCACGGTCCGCCGCATGCCGTCCTGGGCCGCCTCGAAAATCTCGCCGCACCCGCCTTCGCCGATCTTCCGGAGCAGTTCGTAGCGGCCGATCCGGGTGCCTTCCTTTTCCGCCGCCGGCGGCTCCGGGATCTCCGGTGGGGGATCCGGCAACTCGCCGATCAGGTCGCGCGCCAGCATCGCGGTACGCCGTTTGCCCTCCAGGAAATAGGCCGACGAACGACCCGCCATTGCCAGCAGCTCCTCCATGTCCGCGCGACCGGCCGGATCGTCGTGGAAAACCCGATCGAGGAATTCCGCCCGCTGCGCGCGGTCGGGGATTTCCATGGCGGCGCCGAAGACCGCGTTCTCGATCGAGTGACGATCCTCCACCACCTCCTCCGGCGCGAGCTCGCCGGTCTTGCCGCGCCGGCTCATACCTCGCGCTGGATTTCGCGGAACAGCCAGGCCTTCGAGAACGCCCAGTAGCGCTCGACCGTGCGCTCGGTCACGCCCAGCTCGGCGGCCACCTCCTGGTTCGAAAGGCCGCCGAAAAACTTGAGCAGCACCACCTTCGCCCGCAGCGGGTTGGTCTGCTTGAACTTCTCCAGCGCCTCGCTCACGAGCAGCGCCGGTTCGTCCTCCTCGGAAACCTCCTCCTCGGCCGCGTCGAAGGGCACCCGCGTCAGCTTGCCGGCGTGCTTGATCCGCTTCTTGCGCCGCGCCCGATCGATCAGGATCCGCCGCATGGTCTCCGCGGCCGCGGCGCAGAAATGCGACGAGCTTTTCCAGCTCTGCGCCTCGTCGCGGCGCATCCGCAGCCAGGCCTCGTGGGCCAGCGCCGTCGGCTGCAGCGTGTGGCCCGCGCGCTCGAAAGCCATGCGCTCGCCCGCCATCGCCCGCAGGATGGGGTACAGTCGCTGCACGTCCTCCTCGGAGTGGTGGAAAAACGGGTCGTCTCCTTCCATTCGGTCGAAAAGTAGTCCGACAACTTTTCGGTTCAAGCCCATCGTTCGTCCACGCGTCTCAGGAATCGAGTCGCGCCTCCAGCCAGTCGAGCGCCTCCTCGCGCGAGGCCAGCCGACCCTCCAGCTGCTCGGTCTGCGCATCTTCGAGGATTGCCTTGAAATGCGGGCCGGGTTTTTCGCCCCGCTCGATCAGGTCCCGGCCGGTGATCAGCGGCGCGGGCACGATCGGCTCGTTGGCGAACTCCTCGCGCTTGGCGATGAGGAACTCGAGGTTGTCGGTGAAGCCGTTCGACGACGCGCAGTCGACCCGGTGCAGCTCGAGCTCTCCGGCAAAGGTCGGCGCGGCCATGAAGCGCTTCAGTTTCGCCACCCGCATGTCCTGCACGTGCATGAACTGCATGTGCCGCGCGACCATGAAAACGACGTCGTCGATGACCGCGTTGGGATACTTCAGGCGATGCAGGATTTCCCGTGCCATCTCCGCACCGAGCGCGTCGTGGCCGTTGAAACGGAGGCGTCCGTCGGCATCGACCGTCTGCGTGGGCGGCTTGGCGATGTCGTGCAGCAGCACGGCGAGGCACAGCGGCAGCGGCGCGTCGTCGGCCAGGAGGTCGAGCATGATCCGCGTGTGGACATACACGTCGCCCTCCGGATGCCACTGCGGCGGTTGCTCGCAGCCGATCAGCGCGCGGACTTCGGGCAGGAAGACGTCGATCAGGCCGGACTCCGTCAGCAGGTCCAGCCCGCGGGCGCGGCTCGGGCAGGTGAGGATGCGCGAGAACTCGTCGCGGATGCGCTCGATCGAAATGCGCCCAAGCGTCGGGGCCAGCTCGCGCACCGCCGACCAGGTTTCGGTTTCGATCTGGAAATCCAGCCGCGCCGCGAAACGAACCGCCCGCAGCAGGCGCAGCGCGTCCTCGCTGAAGCGATCGGCCGGCCTGCCGACCGTGCGCAGCCGCTTCGCCTTGAGATCGGCGAGCCCGCCGGTGTGGTCGATGATTTCGCAGGAGGCGGGGTCCTCGAACAGCGCGTTGATGGTGAAATCGCGCCGGGCGGCATCCTCTTCGGGCGTGGAAAAGGTGACCTGCTCGGGGCGGCGGCCGTCCTTGTAGGAGCCATCGGTGCGGAAGGTGGCGATCTCGGTGGAGTGGCCGCCGTGGCGCACGATCACCACGCCGAAGTGCGCGCCGACCTCGTTCGAGCCGGGAAAAAGTCCGAGCACTTCCGCGGGCGTGGCCGAGGTGGCGATGTCGTAGTCCTTCGGCTCGTGGCCGAGCAGCCGATCGCGCACGCAGCCGCCGGCGAACAGCGCCGCGTGCCCGGCCGCGGTCAGGCGGCGGGCCAGCTCGGTCGCGGACTCGCGGGCGGTCATGGGCGGAGCTTCAAGTTTCAAGTTGGCAGTTTCAAGCAGCGAGGGATGTTCGGACGAATGCTGCGCATCGTCACGGAGGAGATCCTCGACCGCCTGCCGCCGGACGATCCCGAGGCGGTGCGGAGCCGCGCCGACCTGCGACGGATCAATTTCCTGATGGGCAACTCGCGCTGGATCCTGCGCCAGGTCGCGCGGCATCGCGCCGTCGCGGAGAAAGGCATCGTCGAACTCGGAGCAGGCGAGGGCGTGTTGCTACGGCGTTTGTCGGAGTTCGGCCCGGCGACCGGCATCGATCTCGTCCCGCGGCCACCCGGGCTGGCGGAAACCATCGCCTGGCAGGTCGGCGACGCGCTGGCGGCCGACCGTTCCGGCGGCATCCTGGTGGCGAATCTTTTCCTGCATCATTTCGAGGGCGAGGCGCTCGCCGCGCTCGGAAATTTGGCGCGAAACTTCGAGCTGCTGGTCGCCGTCGAGCCGTTCCGATCGCCCCGGGCTCTCCAGCTCGGGCGCGGGATGAACGCTTTCGTGGGGCCGGTCACGCGGCACGACATGGAGGCCAGCATCCGGGCGGGCTTCCGCATCGGCGAGCTGGCACCCGCACTCGGACTCGGCCGTTGGCGCTTTTCCGAGAGGACCTCATGGCGCGGCGGGCTGCGCGTGCTAGCTTGGCGGGACGCATGAAGGAAATAAGGATCGCGGGCGGTGGACTGGCCGGGCTATCGCTCGCGCTCGGCCTGCGTCGATCCGCCGTGCCGGTGACGGTGTGCGAAGCCGGTCGCTACCCGCGCCACCGCGTGTGCGGCGAGTTCATTTCGGGCGTCGCCCCATCGACCTTGGAAACGCTCGGCATCGCATCGTCCCTTGCCGACGTCCGCCGTCACCGCCACGCCCGTTGGTTCCGCGGCGGGCGGGAAATCCTCGATACCGAGCTTCCCGAGCCGGCCCTCGGCATCTCGCGCTGGCGGCTGGATGAGCGCCTTCAGCAGTCGTTTCGCGCAGCGGGCGGCGAGCTGCTGAGCGGGAAAAGGCTCCGCCGCGAGCCGGCCGAGGGCCGGGTCTGGGCTGCCGGACGGCTGCCGGTCAAGAGCCATTGGATCGGGCTGAAATGCCACGTCCTCCGCCTCGCGGACGAGGGCGGCCTGGAGATGCATCTCGGCCCCAACGGCTATGCCGGGCTGTCGCCGGTCGAAGACGGACGCGTGAATGTCTGCGGCCTGTTCCGGATCGAGCGCGCGATGCCCGGCAAGGGCGCGGAGCTGATGTTTTCCTACCTCGAAGCCGGCGGTCATCGCGGCCTCGTCGAGCGCCTCCGCGCCGCGGAAATCGACGACTCCTCTTGCTGCGGCGTCGCAGGTTTCCGCCTCGGCATGCAGCCGGCGGAGCCGGAGTTGTGCGCCATCGGTGATGCCTGGGGCATGATCCCGCCCTTCACCGGCAATGGCATGAGCATGGCCTTCGAAAGCGCCGAGCTGGCGCTCGAACCGCTGGTCCAGTGGTCCCGCGGCCAGCTCGCCTGGAGCGAGGCCGTGCGGCGGATCCGCGGACTCGGCGAGCGGCGCTTCCGCCGCCGGCTGCGCAGCGCGCTGGCCCTGCACCGGGTGCTGCTCCACGGCCGCGGGCAGGACCTCATCGAGGCCCTCGCCACCCACGGCATGCTGCCTTTCCGGCCCCTCCTTTCCCTTGTCCGATGATGTATCTCGAAAGCCTCTCCACCGCCCTGCCACCGCATCGATTCAGCCAGCCGGAGTGCCTCTCGGCGCTGAAGGAGACGGCGCTTTTCGATGAACTCAAGCCGCGCTCGCAGGCCCTGGTCGGCAAGGTGCTGGCGAACGGCATCTCGGGCATCAAGAACCGCCATTTCTGCCTGCCGGAGATCGGTCCCGTGGTCGGGCGCGATGCCCAGCAGCTCAACGAGGTCTTCGAAAAGGAGGCCCCCGCCCTGGCGGCCGAGGCCCTCCGCAAGGCGCTGGAAAAGGCGGGCATCGCGGCGGAGGAGCTGGATGCGCTGCTGGTCTGCACCTGCACCGGCTACCTGTGCCCCGGCGTGACCAGCCACGTGGCGGAAATCCTCGGTCTACGGGACTCGGCGTACTTGCAGGACCTCGTCGGGCTCGGCTGCGGCGCGGCGATTCCGACCTGGCGCGCCGCCGCGGGTTTCCTCGCCGCCCATCCCGGCTCGAAGGTGGCGACGGTGGCGGTGGAGGTCTGCTCGGCCGCGTTTTACGCCAATGACGATCCCGGCGTGCTGATCTCCATGTGCCTGTTCGGCGACGGCGCGGCGGCCGCGGTGTGGTCGGACCAGCCGGGCGGGGGAAAATGGCAAGCCGGCCATTTCACCACCATCCACCGGCCGGAGCAGCGGGAAAAAATCCGCTTCGTCAATGCCGGCGGCAAGCTCTGCAACCAGCTCGACAAGGCGGTCCCCGCCCTGGCCGCGGAGGCGGTGGGGTCGTTGTACGAGAAACGCCGTAGCGAGCCGGACCGGGTGCTGGCCCACTCCGGCGGCCGCGACGTGATCGAGGCGCTCGAGGAGCGTCTCGGCGTGCCGCTGGCCGAGACCCGCGAGGTGCTCGCCGACTGCGGCAACATGAGCAGCCCGTCGGTGATGTTCGCCGCCGAACGCGCGCTGGCGACCGCGAACGGCGATGCCCGCTGGTGGCTCACCGCCTTCGGTGCGGGCTTCGCCGCGCATGCGTGCGAGATGTGGCGTTAGGTGGCGGGTGCCACTTTTTGCAGCAGTCGCGCCAAGGCGAAGGCACCGAGCGGGACGACGAAGCCGATGAGGGCCTTGGGATCATCGCTGATGAGCTGATCGGGCCCGAGGACGGTGGCCACGGCGGGGGCGATGCCGATGAAATCGATGAGCGGGATCCCGGCGAGCAAGGCCGACACGAAGGCGGGCAGGGGTTTCCGATAAAACAGCAAGGCGACTCCCAGCCACAGGGCGAAGGGGATCAGGGCGAGGGCGCCGATTTTCGGATACCACGGGATCCACCAGCACGAGTGGGTGGCCAGCGGGAGGAAGAGGAGGACGCGGGCGATCAGCACCATGCCGGGTGGCGAGCGCTCGAGACTCTCGTAGCGGGCGTTGAGTGAGAGACCGACGAGGTAGCTGAAAAGTCCGATCATCGGCGCGATGGCGAAGCCGATGGCGCGGGTTCGCGGCTCGAGGTTGCCGAGAAATCCGCCACCGGTGAGCGCGTAGTCGATCTCATCGGGTCCGAGCGGCGAGAAGTAGAGGAAGCCGAAGCCGTAGAGTCCCGCGCGGCAAGCGGCCATCGGCAGGACGGCCCACCCGTGGCGCTTGTGGAAGACGGTGTAGAGGACGATGCAGCCGGCGATGGCGAGGGCGAGAACCAGCGATGCCGTCCCGAGGAAAGCGGCTGCCACGCTGGCGGCGACGAGCAGGGCGACGGAAATGACGAGGTAGAGTTTCGGCGAATACCGGCCCATCGGCAGCGCGCGCTCGGGGCGGTGCTCGGCGTCCCAGTCGCGATCGTGCCAGTCGTTGAGGAGGTTTCCCGCGAAGAGCAGCAGCAGGCCGACGGCGGCGGCGATGACGAGGACCTCACCGGTGGTGAACCTTTCGTGGAGGCCGAAGCCCCAATACCAGCCGCCTAACAGGACGCCGAAGGTCGTGTTGCTGACGACGCTCGGGGCGTTGGCGATGCGGAGGCTGGCGAGCAGGGGGCGCATGGATCAGGCGTGCTGCATGACCCAGCGATACTCGGCGGCGATCTGGTCTTGGACTTCTCGATGAAGTTCGGCGGGCAGGACGCCCCAGGTGTAGGTCTCGATTTCGAAATGCGAGCAGGCACCCGGATGCTCGCGGCACCAGGCCAGCGTGTCGGCGGCGTGCTGGCGGGTCGAGCGCAGCGGCTCGGCGGGCTGCGCATCGAGCGGGATGTGGAAATGGACGCGCCACTGCTCGGCGTCGGAGCCGTGCTCCTTGGCGGCGAGGCCGTCGGGCAGGTCGGTGTGGCGGGAAAGCCGGCCGTCCGGGTGACGCTCGATGACCTGGTGCAGGTAGGTCGGCTCGTCGAAGCGCCGGATGGCGTCCAGCGCTCCGGGCGTCCGGGGGTCGAGCGCGACGGCGGCGGAGAGGTGGATTTTCGAAATCCGCAGCCCTTCCGCGGTCAGTGCGCCGAGCGAACTACGAGGGTCCTCGTACTGGAGCGCGAAATGGCAGGAGTCGTAGTTGATGCCGATCCGCCGCTTGACCTGCTCGTGGTCGTGGGCCTCGTCGAGCAGGCGGTCGAAGAAGCGCAGCGTTTCCTCGGTGTTCTCGAAATGGCCCTGCGGCTCGGGCTCGAGCCCGAGGTGGAGGTCGCGACCGGAGACCTCGGCCAGGGCGTCGATGAAGCCGGCGAGCTCGATCAGGTTCGAGCGGATCAGCTCCTCATCGGCCGCGAAGGCCTTGAACGAGCCGGGCAGGGAGGAAACGGAGCCGCCGGACTCGGGCGGGGCGAGTTCGGACAGGATGGTCAGCAGTTCCTTGGTGTATTCCACGCGGGCGGGGTCGGTCCAATCGGGGCGGTAGACGTTTTCCTTCACCCGCGTGCCGTGGAAGTCGCCGTATGGGAATCCATTGATGGTGAACACGTAGCAGCGCTCCTTTTCCAGCCAGTCGCGGAAGCGGGCGAGCTGGTCGCCGGCCAGCAGCTCGCGGGCGGCGCGGGCGGACAGGCGCAGGCCGATGGCGAACGGTCCCGCGGCGGGCGCGACGAGATCGCGGACGGCGAGGGTGTGCCGGGCGAGCACGGCGTGGGTCGCCTCCCAGCTCTCGGCCGGGTGGATGTTGGTGCAGTAGGCGAGGTGGCCGTGGGGAAAGCGCATGGCGGGGATTCCAGCGGATCTTCGGGAAATGGGAAATTTGATAATCGCGCATTCCGGTTCAAGGTCGCGGAGTGGACGACGAATGGACCGAAGTCGGCGAATGGTCGTCGGTCGATGAGGCCGACGAGCACGCGCTCGTCGCGCTGGCGATGCGCACCGACTGCCGGGTGATGCCGAAGGACGACGCGTTCACGCTGGAGGTGGCGCCGGAGCGGGCCGAGCCGGTGCGCGGGGAAATCGAGCTCTACGCCGGCGAGCAGGAGCGTCGGCCGGTGCCGGAGGAAATCATCCGCCCCGCCGGCTGGGGTCTGGCCCTGTCGTGGGCGCTGGCGCTCGGGGTGGTGCACGTGTTTCGCGAGACCCACCCGGAGATCGTCCGGCGCGGTGCCAACGATGCGGTGAAGGTCTGGCAGGACGGCGAATGGTGGCGGGCCTTCACGGCGCTGTTTCTGCACGGCGATGGCGGCCATCTGCTCGGCAACCTGCTGATCGGCGGAGCCTTCTGCGTGATGGTCGGAACGGTGCTCGGGGCCTGGCGCGGCTGGGCGCTCATCCTGTTGAGCGGGTTTTTGGGAAACCTGGCCACGGGCTGGTTGCACCTTCATTTCGACGGTCCCTTCCGTTCGATCGGCGCCTCGACGGCGACCTTTGGCGCGCTGGGCCTGATCGTCGGCGCGGGGCTGGCGCGGGCGTGGCGGCAGCGGCGCTACGGCGCGTTGAAACCGCTCGCGGTGCCGCTGGCCGTGGGGGCCACGCTGCTGGGCATGTTCGGTGCCGGTGGCGTGGAGACCGATGTGGTCGGCCACCTGTGCGGCTGGATGTGCGGCATTTTCCTCGGCCTGGGCGCCGCGCTGGCGGGCGCCGGTCGCGGGGTGGTGAGGCAGGTCACCGGCCCGCTGGCGGCGCCGCAATGATCGGCTTGGCCTGGCCGGGATCGACCGTCGGCCGCAGGTCGCGATCCTCGGGCATGGCCGTGAGTTCCTTCGGCTCCAGCAGGCCCAGATCCTCGCCGGGCGAGGGCAGGGGATCCTCCTGGGCGATCGGCTCCGGCTGGGGTTCGACCTTGGTTTCCTGAGGCGGTGCCGGGGCCGGCTCTTCCTCCACCACGGCGTCCTTGGCCGCGCAGGCGGCGAGGACGAGGGGCAGGAAAAGAGCGGCGGCTTTCATGGGAACGGGCGCGGAACTTGGACCATCCACGGCGGGATGGGAAGACGGAAAACCGGCCGAAACCCGCGTTTCAGAGACCCGGAATACCGAGCCCGCCAGTCAGTTTTTTCATCTCGGCAGCGGTCGCTTCCTTGCCCTTGGCGATCGCTTCCTGGACACCCTTGAGGACCAGATCCTGGAGGAATTCCACGTCATCGGGATCGACCACGGCAGGATCGATTCTGATGGAGGTCACGTCGCCGCCGCCGGTGGCGGTGACGGTGACCTTGTCGCCGCCGACGGAGGCGGTGAATTCCATGGCGGCGAGTTCTTCCTGCTTGGCGAGCATGCCGGCCTGCATGGCCTGGGCCTGCTTCATCATTTTCTGGAGGTTCATGGTGGAAAAGATGGTAGATGGGAGATCAGCGCAATTTGGCTTCGAAGATTTCGAGGGCTTTTTGGATGAGAGGGTCCTTGTAAAACTCGTCCGCGGCGGGAGTGGCGGACTCGGCGGGGGTGGCCGGGGTTTCCTCCCACGGGGCCGTGTTGGCCTCGGGGACGGGGGCAGGCTCGGGCTCGGGCGGGGCCTCGGGGGCGCTGGCTTCGAGGGCGTCGAAGGAGGCATCGAGGTCGTCGAAACTACGGACCGCTACGGGTGCCGTTTTTTTTTCCGCGGGGGGCTCCGGTTCGGGGGCTGGCGCGGGTTCCGGTGCGGAATCGGGCGGCGCCGGGGCCTGTCGGTCCGGCGGGGAAACGGGCGCGGGCGGAGCCGCAGGCATCTGGTCGGCGACGCCGGCGAGCACCTTGATGAGGTCGTTGATGCGGACTTCGCCGAGGGTTTGGACGGCCTTGATCAGGCCGAGCTCGAAATGCATGCGCTTGTTGGTCGCCCAGCGCATGCGGCCTTCGGTTTCGGCGAAGCCGTCGATGACGGCCAGCAGGCGGTCGGGCGGGTGGGCCGAGGCGGTCTGGACGAGAGCCTGCCAGAGTTCCTCCGGGATGCCCTCGCCGCTGGCGGTGGGATCGATGCGGGCCACGAGGATGGCGCGCAGGCCGCCGATGAGCTCGCCGAGCAGCTGGGAGAGCTCGCGCCCGGCATCCGCCTCGCGCTGGACGATGCCCAGGGCGCGTGCGCTGTCCTTTTCAAGCAGCGCGGTCGCCAGCGCGGCGACGGTTTCCCGCGAGGTGAAGCCGAAGACGTCGAGCACGTTGGCCTCCGTGATCGTCTCGCCGCAGAAGGCGACCAACTGGTCGAGCATCGACTGCGCGTCGCGCATGCCGCCATCGGCACCCTTGGCGATGGCCCAGGCGGCGGTTTCCTCGAGCTTCACGCCCTCGTTCGACGCGATGTAGAGGAGGTGCTTGGAAATGATCTCCGCGGGGATCGGGCGGAGGTCGAAGCGCTGGCAGCGGGACAGGATGGTGGCGAGGATCTTGTGGGGTTCGGTGGTGGCGAAGATGAACTTCACGTGCTCCGGCGGTTCCTCGAGCGTCTTCAACAAGGCGTTGAAGGCCGAGTTGGTCAGCATGTGGACCTCGTCGATGTAGTAGATCTTGAACTGGCCGCTGGAGGGCGCGTAGCGGACGGTCTCGCGGAGCTGGCGGACTTCCTCGACGCCGTTGTTCGACGCGCCGTCGATTTCCAGCACGTCGAGCGAGCGGCCTTCGGCGATTTCCTGGCAGATGGTGTCGTCCGGGTTGAAGTCGGCCTTGGGTCCGCCGGGACAGTTGAGGGCCTTGGCGAGGATGCGGGCGGTGGTGGTCTTGCCCGTGCCGCGGGGGCCGACGAACAGGTAGGCGTGGGCCAGGCGGTTTTGGGCGATGGCGTTTTTCAACGTCCGCACGACGTGATCCTGGCCGAGGATGTCGTCGAAGGTGCGGGGCCGGTATTTCCGGGCGAAGACCTGATAGCTCACGCGGCGACTCTAGGAAGGGATTGGGAGATTGGGAAATTGGATAATTGAGGGAAATGCCGGATCGATCGCGCTGGCCGGGCCGAGCGGGGGTGATAGGGTGCCGGGGCATGACGGAAAGGGATCCGAATCAGATCGATGGCGTGGGACCCGGTGAACCCCGGAGCCGGAAACGGCGGGGATTTCCGTGGATCCGGATGTCGATCTTCGTGCTGGCCGTGGCCGCCGCGGCGCTGCCTTTCACCGAGCAGGGAAAAGCCCTGCTGGGAGCGGTGAAGCGCAGGATTTCCGGCGATTTCGAGCCCCGCAACGCCGACGAGGCCGATCTTTACCGCCAGGCCGAGGCGCGGCTGCGCGAGCAGTATGAAGCCGACCTCGAGGCGCTCAAAAAGCAGGCCAAGGACGCTCAGGCGGCGGCCGAAAAGGCTTCGCGGGAGCCGGACCCGGCCCTGCCGCCGGTCAACGAGCACACCGCCCAGAGTGGCGGCGATGTGCGCAAGCTGCGCTCGGAGATCACGCTCAAGACCGAAGTCGAGGTGCGGCCCGGAACGCTGGCCTCGATCGAGCGCAAGAACGACGACGCCTACGTGGCCACCTACAAGCTGAGCGTCCGCGTGCCCGAGCCCTCCAAGACGCTGGTCGATCTGGAAAAGGTCAGCCCGGGCCTCGGCCGGATGCTGCCGGGGGTGGCGGCGATGTTGCCCAAGGCCGAGGTTTCCCGCTGGTTCTACAAACTTTACGAAAACAAGACCACGCGGCTGCGGCGCGATGCCACCCAGCTCAACGCGCTGCTCACGCGGCACAACTTCTACGACTGCGAGACGATCCTGAACCTCAAGGACCCGAACACGGGCCGGCGGCTCTTTCTGATGCAGGCGGAAATGGACGTGGTGGCCGATGGCTCGGACGGCGACCGGCTGGCGAAGATGCCGGATGAAATCGTCAACTCGACCCACTACCAGCCTTTCACCAGCTATGGCTGGAAAAAGCAGACCCGCACGCCGAACCCGATGGTGGCCGGCTGGGAGGCGCGCATTGGCAATGCCCGCCGCGAGCTGGCGGAGCCGGGGACCACCGCCGATCGCAAGGCGTGGCTGCGGGACCGCATCGAGAACTACCTGAAGCCCGGCATCGCCGACATGAAATACCGGAGCTTCCTGATCGCGGAGTATGATCCCTTCATCGTGATCCCGGTGAACCTGCTGACCTCCAGAGGGGATCCCTACGCGCCGAAGGTGGGCGACTACGCCGTGGTGGCGCATGAGGGTGTGCTGTATCCGGCGATCGTCGGTGATGGCGGCCCGACCTTCAAGGTGGGCGAGGCCTCGCTGCGGATGGCCAAGCAGATCAACCCGCGCTCGTCGCCGTATTCGCGGCCGGTGAGCGACTTGACGGTGACCTATCTCGTGTTCCCCGGCAGCAGCGACAAGGAACGCCGCCCGCCGGACTACGATCGGTGGCGCACCCGCTGCGGCGAGCTGATTGGGGAAATCGGCGGCCTGGGCCAGGGGACGCAGCTTTTCCAATGGGAGGACACGCTGCCGAAGCCCGCGCCGCCCGCGCCGCCGGCTCCCTTGCCCGAGGCCGAGGTGAGCGGGACGCCATCGCCGCCGCCGACCAGCGGCCAGTGACAAAGGGCCGCGGGGGGCATTGACGCGCGGGGCGGCGGGCATCGACCGCCGGGCGGGAGGGAAGAGGTCGCGAGATCAACGAGTCGCTTCGAGGTCCTGAAAGCGGTCAGCCGGGGAACCGGAGCCGACAGGATCGGGGAGCCTACCGGCCGCCGATGGGTGGAGGCCGCCAGTGAGCTGGGCCTGACTGACCTCGAAGCTTCTCCACCCTGTGCCTCACCCCCGCCACCCCGCCCGGCGGTCGATGCCCGCCGCCCCCATGGGCGACAGGAGCGGCGTGCCTTCGGCCGCCGATGGGTGGAGGCCGCCAGTGAGCCGAGCCTGACTGACCTCGAAGCTTCTCCACCCTGTGCCTCACCCCCGCCATCCCGCCCGGCGGTCGATGCCCGCCGCCCCGTTCACTCACTCGCCAAGCCGCTGGCCAAGGGAATCGAGAACCTTCCGCAGCCGGCCGTCCTCGCAGATCTTCGTGGGCTCGTCGAAGCCGAGCCAGATCGAGGTCGAGCCGCCGGGACCGACGCGTAGCAGCCAGGCATCGCGCTCGGAGCCGGTCTGGCCTTCGAAGCAGCGGCTCATCCCGACCTCGTCGAACAGCTCCAGGGCCTCGTTCGCCGCAGCGGTGGTGATGGCCTGCGAGAGGTCGGGCTTGCGCTGAAAGAGCGTCTCGCCGGCGGCATTGGTGATCCGGGAAATCAGGTAGGGCGTGGGCCGTTTGCCGTCGTTCGACAGCGTGGCCAGCGCGACGGCGGCCTCCATCGGGGTGCAGGCGGCGCTGCCGCGGAACAGGTCCTCGGTCTCGAGGAAAGGCCCGCCGAGGCCGCAGCGTTGGGAAATGCGGGCCGCCTCGCGGGGGCCGATCTGGCGGCCGGTGAGCATGATGTTTCCCGGCAGCACGCGCTTTCCGCGTTCCGCGGCGGCGGCGGCAACCCACGGCGTGAAAGCACTTCCTAGATCGCGCCGGGCGCCGGTGGTGCGGTCGTAGCGGGAGTCCAGAAAATCCCGGCCGCCCACGAGCGCCAGCACGGCACCGGTGCGGCTTTCCAGGGTGACCGCCGCGCACTGGAGGTAGGCCGGCGTTTCCCCGGGCGTGAACTCGCGGTGGACCGGATGGTCCCACCCCGCGCCTTGTTCGGCTTCGAGCAGGGTGTTCGAGAGATCCGTTTCCAGCTTCAACTGCCAGCCGGTGGCCAGCGTCGTGTGAACGACGAGCCCATCGAGCCGGATGTCCGAAGCCTCCAAAATGTCGCCCAGTTCGTGGCGCACGGCCTGCACGGCATACGACCGCTCGGCGGAACGCTGGTCTTCCGGGACGATGTCGATCGGCATCGCCTGAATGGCCTCCTTTTCCTGCGGCGTGATGCGGCCCATGGCGATCATGCGGTCGAGCACCTCGCTTTGCTGGTCGCGCGCGCCTTCGAGGTTGCGGGCCGGCGAGAAGATGTGCGGGCCGCGGATGATGCCGACCAGCATCGCGCACTCGCCCTTGTGGAGCTTCGAGACCGGCTTGCCGAAGTACGTCCGCGCGGCCTCGTCGATGCCGTGACAGCCGGAGCCGAAGTAAATGCGGTTGAGATAGTGGGTGAGGATCTCGTCCTTCGAATAGCGGCCCTCGATGCGCAGGGTGAGCGCGATTTCCAGCAGCTTGCGGTGGATCGACTTGGCGCGGATGTCGAAGGTATTCCGCGCCAGCTGCATGGTCAGGGTGGAGGCGCCCTGGGTGAAGTCCCGGTCCTTGATGTTGCGGATCGTGGCGCGGGCGAGGCCGCGGAAATCCACGCCGCAGTGGTCGAAAAACCGGGCGTCCTCGCGGGCTTCGAGGCATTGCACGAGGAAATCGGGCAGGTCCTCCCGTTTCGCCAGGTGGCGGGAGGCCCCCCAGCTGACCTCGATCGGATGGTCGTCGCGATCCAGGATGGTCGTCCGCGCGGGCATGGCGGCGACCTCGTCGAGATCGAAACGCCCGGCGCGGGCGAAGTAGAACAGGGCCACGCACAGGCCCAGCACGGCCAGCCCGCCGCCGATCCAGAGGCTCAGCTTGAGCAGCGTCAGGGCCCAGCCGGGCAGCCACGCAAGCCAGCGTGGGGGGCGGGAAACGGGACGCCAGGTGGACATGGTTCGGGAAGCCCGGAGTCAGCCGGGGCCGGCGCTGCTTAGTCGACCGGCACCGCGCGGGGAATCTTTTCTTCTTCGACGGGCAGGGCCTTGGGCACGGCCTCACCCTCGACCGGGCGGGCCTTCGGCGCGGCTTCGAGCTCGGCCTCGCTGGGATCCACGACCTTGGCCTTGAGCACCTTGTCGAGCGATTCCGCGAGCACGTCGTCGTGCTCGTGGCAGAAGTCGCCCTCGGCCGGTAATTGGTCGGCGGGCAGGCTTTCGGTGTAGGCCGTACCGGCGACCTCGCAGCCCTGGGTGGCGCGCTTGCCGGAGGTGCGGCACACCCGCGCCTCGGTGAAGGGCTCGGTGGAGCTCAGACCGGTGGCCTTGTAGCCGAGGCGCTCGGCGGTTTTCATCACATCCACCCATACCGGCAGCGCCATGGTGGAGCCGTAGGCGCGGTCGAAAATGGTTTTCGGCTGGTCGAAGCCGACCCACACCGAGCAGGTCAGGCTGGAGGTGAAGCCGGTGAACCAGGCGTCCTTGTAGTCGTCGGTGGTGCCGGTTTTCCCCCCGCAGGGGCTGGTGAAGCCGAGCCGCTTGACCGCCGCGCCGGTGCCGCGGTCCATGACCTTGCCCAGGATGCGCGCGGTGGTGCTGGCGGCATCGCCCATCAGCGGCTGATAGGAGATGATGCGCTCCTGGTCGGGGTCCGGGTAAACCAGAGTGCCGTCGTGGCGGCGGATTTCAGAGATCAGCCGCGGCGGCCAGCGGCGGCCGCCATTGGGAAACACGGTGTAGGCCGAGGCCACTTCTTCCGGGGACGCCTCGAGCGTGCCGAGGAAGGACACCGGGCTCATCTGCATCGGCTGCTCGAAGCCGACCGCGTTCGCGATTTCCGCCACGTGGTCCATGCCGGCATAGTCACCCACGCGGACCGACATGGTGTTGCGCGAGCGGATCAGGCCGACCTCGACCGGCTGGTAGCCGAGGAAGCTGCCGTCGGAATTGTGCGGCGACCAGTTTTTCGCCCCGCGGACCTCGCCGCGGGCGAGCCGGTCGTCGGAAATCATGGCGTCCGGACGCAGGCCGTCCTCGAAGGCGGCGGCGTAGACGAAGGGCTTGAAGGTCGAGCCGATCTGGCGCTTGGCCTGGGTGGCGCGGTTGAACTTCGACTCGTCGGCATCGCGCCCGCCGATGGTGGCGACGATCGCCCCGGTCATGTTCTCGATCACCACGAGGCTGCCTTGGAGGTAGGCCGGATTCGGTCGCGGCTCGGGTTTTTCCTGCCACGCGGCGCGGGTCTCGTGCGGGTAGCCGGCGCGGCGCTCGAAGGTGCGCAGGTGGCGGTTGAGCGCCTCTTCGGCCTTGTTCTGGATGGCGAGGTCGATGGTGGTGGTGATCTGCAGACCGCCGAACTCGATGTGCTCCTCCTCCAGCACGCGTTCCAGTTCGCGGCGCACGGAATCCATGGCCCAGCTGTCGTGGAAAACCCGCCGCCACTCGGGCCGGATCGGGATTTCCTCCGCTTTGGCGGCCTCGGCTTCCTCCGGGGTGATGAATTTCGCGATCACCATGCGGTCGAGCGTGGTGTTTCGCTCGCGGATGGCGTCCGACAGGTCGCGGAAGGGCGAGAAGGCGTTCGGTCCGCGGACGATGCCGGCCAGCATGGCGGCCTCCGAGAGGTCGAGGTCCTTGGCCGACTTCTCGAAATAGGTGCGCGAGGCCTCCTCAATGCCGCGGATGGTGTGGCCCCAGAAAATCCGGTTCACGTAGTGCTGGAGGATCTCCTCCTTCGAGTAGTTGGCCTCGATGCGGTAGGAAACGGCGAGCTCGAGGAACTTCCGGTCCAGCTCCTGGAGGGGCGAGGAAAAGTCCAGCCAGCTGGCGTAGAGCGGGTAGGAATTCCGCGCCAGCTGCATGGTCAGGGTCGAGGCCCCCTGGGTCATGCCGCGGTCCTTCAGGTTGCGCAGCATCGCGCGCCCGAAGCCGATCCAATCGACTCCGTGGTGGGTGAAAAAGCGCTCATCCTCCCGCGCGACGATGGCGTAGATGAAGTCCAGCGAGATGTCCGAGTAGCCGATGATGTCGCGTTTTTCCCCGTGGATGCGGCCGATTTCCTCGCCGTGGCGGTCGAGCACGATGCTGCGCTCCGGCATCTCGGAGACCTTCGCCATGTCGTAGTTCCGCGCGCGGGCGTAGTAGAAAAGCACCATCGGAATGGCGGCGTAGAGGCCGAGCACGATCGGGTGGCCGATGGCCCGCAGGCCCCAGCGGACGGGCAGGGGGAGGCCGGCGGTGAGACGCTGGAGAAGGAAGAACGGCCAGAGGAGGACCAGCGTTCCCAAGCCATGGCGCTTGCGTTCCGGCTTGCGGCGACGGTTGGAGGACGCGGGCGTTTCTTCGTTCGATTTGCGTTTGGCCATGGGCTGGGGAATGTCTTCCGAAACAGAGCGCGATCGGGCGGGTTGCAGACGAAGCGCGGAAATTGCGTCGCTATGACGGTTGATAAAGCGATGAAGAAATCAGGAATTTTGTATGCCGGCGTCTTTTCGCTGCTGAGCTGCGCCTTATGGGGTGCCACGGAGCCCGTCAACTCGTTGCAAGACGTCCGGAATCTTGAGCAGAAAACCGAAGCCGTCGCCGCCAAAGTCCTGCCCTCGGTGGTGGCCTTGATTTCCGATGAAATCGGCGCGTCGGGGTCGGGGACGATCGTCAACGAGGACGGCCTGATCCTCACCGCGGCGCACGTGACGCAGGGCTCGGAAGTCGTGCGGGTGGTGTTCCCGAACGGCCGCGAGACCCGCGCCGAGGTGCTGGGGTCGAACTTTTCCAAGGACATCGGGATGGCGAAAATCACCGATCCAGGCCCGTGGCCGCACGTCGAGATCGGCGAGTCGAAGCCGCTCCAGGCCGGAGACTGGGTGATCGCGATGGGCCACAGCGAGGGCTACGATCCCAGCCGCCCGCCGCCGGTTCGGTTTGGCCGCGTGGTGTCGGATGGGCCGGGCAATTTCATGACCACCGACTGCACCCTGATCGGCGGCGATTCCGGCGGGCCGCTGTTCGACCTGGATGGCAAGCTGGTGGCGGTGAACTCGTCGATCGGTCAGGCTTGGTCCAACAACAACCACGCCGGAGTCGATGGTTTCCAGGAAGACTGGGACCGCCTACTGGCGGGTGAGGCGTGGGGCGAACTCCAGCTCGACCCGATGATCAACGAGGAGCGCCCGGTGCTCGGCATCGATATCGCCGGCCAGACCCGCGACGGCGCGGTGGTGGTCGGGGCGGTGACCGCCGCCGGCCCGGCCCAGAAGGCGGGGATCCGCGCAGGCGATGAGATCGTCAGTTTCGAAGGCACCCGGATCCGCGGCGGACGCGGGCTGGTGAACCTGATCATGAAGAAGGAAGGCGGCGACACGGTCAAAGTGGGCGTCCGCCGCGGGCGCGAGACCTTCGAGGTCGAGGCGACCCTGACCCGTTTGGACAAGATTCAAGATTATCAGCGATGAGAAGCAGCATTGGGTGGATGTGTATCCTGGCGGCCGTGGCGCCCCTCCGCGCCCAAGTGGAGGCGGAGGTGCCGCTGCAGCGGCCGGAGGAAAAGGAAGTGACCGACAATCAGTCGGCGGCCCTCTTCAATGCCGTGCGGCCGGTGGCTCTGGAGGCGTCCCGGTCGACGGTGTGGGTCTGGTCGGGCAAGCGGATGGTGGCCATGGGCACGGTGATCGGCGATGGCCGGCGGGTGCTGACGAAGTGGAGCCAGATCGGCTTCGCCCGCGGGCCGCTGCAGGTGGTGGCCGGCGATCAATCCCAGGCCAGGGCCGAGTTGGTCGGCGTGTACGAGGATGACGACCTCGCCGTGCTCGAGCTGGTGGATGCGGAAAAGCCGTTGACTCCGGTGATCTGGTCCGAGGAGCCCTCGCCACCGGTCGGAGCCTTCCTGGTCGCGGCCTCGCCGACCGACACGCCTCTGCGCATCGGCGTGGTGGCGGTGGGTGAGCGCAGCGTGCGCCTGTCCGACCAAGCGCTGTTCGGCGTCTACCTCGTGAAGTCCGACTCGGGCGAGGTGGTCATCGAGGAGCTGGAGAAGTCCGGCGGTGCCGACGA
This sequence comes from Haloferula sargassicola, assembly GCF_040362925.1. Lineage (NCBI taxonomy): Bacteria > Pseudomonadati > Verrucomicrobiota > Verrucomicrobiia > Verrucomicrobiales > Verrucomicrobiaceae > Haloferula > Haloferula sargassicola. The sequence goes on along the minus strand of NZ_BAABRI010000011.1, from coordinate 74,347 downwards.
AGCCGGGCTGCGCCGGGGCGACGTCATCCTTTCCGTCGACGATCAGGAAATCAACGAGCCGTTCGAGCTCAAGAAGATCCTGACCGACATGGCACCGGGCGACTCGGTGAACGTGAAATACCGCCACCGCGGCAAGATCGAAGATGCCCGGGTGGTGCTCGGCGACCGTTCGAAGTATAAGAAGATCCCCGAGGGCCGCCTGAAGGCGATGCGGGCCATGGGTGGCGCGACGAGTGTGAGGGGCGATGATTTCCCGGTCGTGATCCAGAGCGACATGCAGCTCCATCCGCAGCAATGTGGCGGACCGGTGGTCGATTTGAGCGGCAAGGTGATGGGCGTTTCCATCTCCCGCACCGACCGCACGCGGAGTTACATCATCCCCGCCTCACGCATCGTCGATCTGCTCCAGCAGGACGGCGTGTCGCCCGAGCTTGCCCAGCTGCCGGGCCAGGGCGGGGACCCGGGCATGGCTGCCGGCACCCCCCGCCCGCGGGTGGTGCCGATCCCGCGCGGTGCGGCCAATGCGATGCGTTCCCACCTCGAGGAAATGGCGGAGTTCATGCGCCGCTTCGATCGCGAAATGGAGCCCTACGGCCGCTGAGCCTCAGAGGCAGAGGCGCTTGAAAAGCTCGGCCAGCGGCAGCTGCATGCCGATGTAGAAGTCTCCGAACTCGCCGTAGCGGGCGGAGACTTCGTCAAAGCGCATCTCGTAAACGATCTGTTTGATGTCGATGGTGTCCTTGGCCAGCAGGGTCACGCCCCACTCGTGCTCGTCGAGGCCGGTCGAGCCCGTGATGAGCTGGAGGATGCGGCCCGAGTAAGCGCGGCCGGTGCGGGCGTGGCCGCCCATCAGTTGCTTCCTTTTCTCGAAAGGCAGCGAATACCAGTTGTCCTCGCCGCTGCGGCGTTTGGACATCGGGTAAAAACAGATCGCCGGCCAGTCCGGCAGCACCGGATAAAGCCGGTGCTTCAGGTAGTGGGCCATCCTTTCCTCGAACTCCTTCATCGCCGCGGCGAACTCGGGGGAGTCGGGCTTCAGGCCCTTCTCGCCCTTCAGCGTTTCCTCGGCATACTGCTCGGAGGTGGTGGTGTACTCCGAACTCTCGGTCTGCGAAAGGTACGAGTAAACCGGCGTGAGGATGTCGGGTCCCAGGGAAAGGGTCAGCCGTTTCTCGAAGGCATTCGCCACCTGGAGGTCGGGCGTGAGCATCATGAAGCCGAGGTCGGCCTTGGGCGTGGCCACCGCGAAGATCAGCAGGTGGGTGTCCTCGGTGCTGCGGATTTCCTGCACCAGCTCGGTCAGCCGGGTCTTGGCCTGGCGCCGGTCTTCATCGTCGAGCAGCGCCCACTGCGAGTGCTCGACCTGATAGAAAAGGTGCATCACGTGCCAGCCTTCGCGGGGCACGAGCGTCGGAACGGAGGAGTTGGAATCGCTCATGGGATCAATGGATCGAAAGCCTCAGTCATGCTTCGGAAACAAGGGCGTGACCAGCAGCGACTTGAAGCTCTTGCCGGATGCGTTTTCCGAGGGACCTTCGAAAATCTCGGCCTGCCAGCGGTCCTCGCCGACCCGGTAGCCGTTGAAGTCGGCCACTTCGTGGAAGCCGTCGGTCGCGGCGAACTCGGCTGTGGCCGAGCCGGTTTTTTCAAACACGCCGTCACGAAAGGAGCGCGAGATCGCATCGCCCACAAAGTCGCCGTCGCTGTCGCGGAACAACACCCGCAGCGTGCCGGAGCCCTGCTCGTGGAGGGTCACCAGCACGACGGGAATGTAGGCCGCCTCGGCCGTGGCGGCGTCGACCTGGTCGCCCTCGCGGACGGGCTTCCGCCAGTAGGTGTCCACCTCGTCGATGCGGGCGTACTCGCCTTTCGCCGGCAGATCGGGGAAATCCGCGCCCAGCTCCGTGGTGCTGACATTGGCAAAGGATCCGATGATCCACCACAGGGCGATCGCGACCAGAACGACCGCGGTCGAGATGAGTCCGATCTTTTCGAGCTTCGGCGAGGGCGTGGGCGGTCCGTCCGATTTCGGCTCGGCTTTCGCGGCCGGCGCGGGTTTCTCGGGCTTGGGGAGTTCCTCTTGCGGTTTGTCCGGAACGACGGCTTCGCGGGACTCGGCCCCGGCGGGTTCAGCGGTTTTCCCCGCATCCTCGTCCTCATCATCCAGGGCAAGGTCGTCCTCGGCCGGGCGGAGCGGAAAATCCCGGCGTTGGCGCTTTTCGGCGGCCGGTTGGGCGGCTTGGGGCGGCGGGGATTCTTCGTCGTCTTCCGGCAGAGAGACGGCGGGCTCCGCTTCCGCCGCCGGTTGCGGCTCCTTTTCAGGCTCGGGCTCGGCTGTCTTCGGTGACTTCTGCGGAAATCCCCCGATGCCCTTGCGCGGTTGCACCTCGATCTCCGATTGGGGGGCTGCCCCGTCGTCGTCGAGGTTCCACAAGTCGTCCTCGAGGGTTTCACCAGCGAGGTCGGACAGCCGCGGACGATGGCGCCGCGGCGTGGGTTCTTGGTCGGGCTCTTCGGGCATGGGACGGGGCCGTGATAGGAATCGCCCGCTGACTTGGCCAGTGGAAACGGATCGGGCACAGCCACGGAAAAGGATTGCACGGGCGGACGGGTGGCGCGATTGGAGGGGGAGAGAACCCCGGACCCACACACCATGGCCGATCCCGAAGACAAGAACGAAGAAAACATCGCCGGCAAGTTCTACGTCGATACCCAGTGCATCGACTGCGACCTGTGCCGCGAGACCGCGCCGAACAATTTCACCCGTTCGGATGACGAGGGCTACTCGTACGTCTACAAGCAGCCGGAGAACGACGAGGAGGAAGCCCAGTGCCGCGAGGCCATGGAGGGCTGCCCGGTCGAGGCGATCGGCGACGACGGCGAATAAGGCCATGGCCAGGGGCGACCGGATGTCCCGGATCCGCCGCGCCATCCTCGCCGAATGGTGGGGGGGCGAGGAGCCGAAGCACCCGGACAGCGGCGTCCACCGGCCCGCGGAATACCTGGCGGCGATCCTGAAGTCCGCCGGCGCCGCCGAAGGCGTCGATGAAGAACGCCTGCGCGAACTGTGGCGCGAAATCGCCGGCGATCTCGTGGCCCGCCACACCTCGCCGGATTCGCTGAAAAACGGCTGCCTCACCCTGAAAGTCCTGCAGCCGGCGATGCGCTTCCAGCTCGAGCAGATGAAGGGCAAGCTGCTCGCCAACCTCCGCGACTCCCTCGGCGAGGGAAAAGTGAAGTCGATCCGTTTCTCCCTCGGCTGATGTTCCGCAACCTCATCTTCGACTGGTCCGGCACCCTGGTGGACGACCTCCCGCCGGTGCTCGACGCGACCAACCAGGTCCTCGGCGTCTATGGCATCCCGCCGCTCGACCGCGAGGAGTTCCGGCTGCGCTTCCGGCTGCCCTACCGCGAGTTCTACGCGGAGGTCCTGCCCGAGGTCCCGCTGGAGGAGCTGGAGGTCCACTTCCGGCGCGCCTTTTCCGGCTCCGCCGAAAAGGTGACCGTGCTTCCTTTCGCCCGCGAGAAACTCGAGTGGTGCCGGCAACGCGGGGTCCGCTGTTTCGTGCTGACCAGCATGGACTCGGACGCCTTCCACAGCCAGCTCGAGGAGTTCGGGCTCGGCTCGTATTTCGAGGCGACCTACTCGGGCGTGCTCGACAAGCGTGAGGTGATTCTGGAGCTGGTCGCGAAACACGGGCTGGTTCCGGCGGAGACGGCCTTCGTCGGCGACATGACCCACGACGTCGAGACGGCGCACCACGCGCAGCTCACGGCGGTGGCGGTGCTGACCGGCTACACCCACGCCGGCGCGCTGGCGCTCTCGCGGCCGCACCTGACGGTGCAGGATCTCGACGGCCTGCGGCGGTTGATGGAACGTCCCGGCGAGCGACAACGGCCGGTGGCGACGGTCGGCGCGCTGATCGAGGACGACGAAGGCCGCGTGCTGATGGTGAAGACCCACAAGTGGGGCCACCGCTGGGGCATCCCCGGCGGCAAGATCGAGCGCGGGGAAAGCTCCGCCGCGGCCCTGGTGCGCGAGGTCCGCGAGGAAACCGGTCTCGAGATCGACGACCCGGTCTTCGTGATGGTGCAGGACTGCATCGACTCGACCGAGTTCGAGCGGCCCGAGCACTTCCTGCTTTTGAACTACGTGGCCCGCCGTACTTCCGGCGAGGTGAAGCTCAACGACGAGGCCCAGGAATTCCGCTGGCTGACGCCGGAGGAGGCGCTGGAGCTGGATCTGAATCAACCGACCCGCACGTTGATCGAGGAAGTCCTCGGCGGTTCCGAGTCATGAGCGCGGCCTGGATCCATGTCCGGGGGCTGGAGGTTTCCACCCGCATCGGCGTGCCGGACGAGGAACGGGCGCAGCCGCAGGCGCTCAAGGTCGATCTCGACATGAAGCCGGCGGCTTCGTTTTCCGAGATGGCCGACGAGGTGGCGCGAACGATCGACTACCACGCGGTCTCGCTGGCGGTGGAAAAGCTGGCGGCGGCCGGCGAGCGGAAGCTGGTCGAGACGCTGGCCGACGAGATCGCGGATCTGGTACTCGGCGAGTTCGGCGCGGTGGTGGTGCGGGTGAAAATCCGCAAGTTCATCCTGCCGCAGACCGAGTGGGTCGGGGTGAGCGTCGAGAAGGAGAGATCATGAAAGTGTATGCCTACAAGAACTGCGGGACCTGCCGCAAGGCGCTCAAATGGCTCGACGAGCGCGGCATTTCGTATGACGAGATCGCGATCCGCGAGCAGCCGCCGGGCGTGGCGGAGCTGCGGGAGATGAAGGAATCGCTCGGCGACCTGAAGCGCCTTTTCAACACGGCGGGCGGCGATTACCGCGAGCTGAACATGAAGGAGCGCCTGCCGGAGATGAGCGAGGAGGAAGCGTTCGAGTTGCTTTCGAAGACCGGCAACCTGGTCAAGCGGCCGTTCGTGATCGGGGATGGCGTCGCGCTGACCGGCTTCAAGGAAGAGGAGTGGGAGCGGTTTTGGGGCGGCGGGCATTGACCGCCGGGCAGGGTGGCGGAAGCGGGGTTGGGGGGAGAGGCGGTTCGCGTTCCTTGCAGCCCGATTGTCCGCGGGAAGCGCCGGTCCGACCTCGAAGTATCTCGCGTGGGAAAAGCGCTCAACCACCCAGCCCGGCGGTCGATGCCCGCCGCCCCCCTGCGAGTTGCATCGCGTCTCTGGAAGCCGTTTTCCGAAAAGAGAGGCTCCCGGGGGCGGCGGGCATTGACCGCCGGGCAGGGCGAGGGAAGCAGGGTTGGAGGGAGAGGCGGTTCGAGTTCCTTGGCCGGAGATCTTGTGCTCGCCGAACCAGTAATAAGCGCCGCCATGGAAAATCACGCCGCCCCCGTGGGCGTTGATGGGGACGCCCTGATCGTCCGGCCACAGTTCGCCGGGCGTGAAATGGTCCGCTTTTTCCGCCAAGGCGGAGCCAGCCAGGAGCATGAGAAGAAGGACGCGGAAGCGCACGGAGGGGGAATCGTGGGACGGGACGGTGATCTTTCAGGAAACGGTTCTTTTTAGGGCGCGTCTGGAAGATCCGAGTCCCCGCCTTCGGAGCGGTGATCCACGCCTTGGAGGAAAACCGCTGACCAAGAACACCGGGCGGGGTGAGGTCCTCCCGTCCTCAGAACCGCAGCAGCGCCGCGGCGGGCCGCCCATCGGGCATGGCGTCCGCGGCGAGGAAATGGATGTCGCCCCCCTGGCTGGCCACCGTGCGCACGGCGCGACCCAGCAGTTCCTCATCGCCCGGCTCGGGCTGGGGATGGACCGTCGCGCCTTCGGCATCGACCACGCCGAAACGCCGCGCGCCGGTCTGCAGAAAGAGCGTGGAGACCCGCCCGTTGTCGGCGGCGCGCACGATTTCATCGATGCGGTCCAGCGCGCCGCCCTTGGCGAGGCCGGCGTGGAGAGACTCGAGATTCTTGGTCCGCTGGGCGGCGTCGCGCTCCGCCATCCAGTCGCGGATCATCGTGTCCAGGCGGCCGCGATCGAGGTGGCTGGCATTGAAACGGATATCGCCGGGACAGAGCTTCGGGTGATGGTTGAGCGAGCGATAGAGCCCGACCTCGTCGTCGGGGCCGAACAGCACCAGCGGCAGCTCGAGCTTTCCGATGGTAGCCCGGACGCCGTTCTCGACCTGCTCGAAAAAGCGCCGGGCGCGCTTGCGGCGGGTTTCGTCGCCGGTAATGCCGTGGCCGTGGAAAGCGGTGGTGGCACCGCCCTCACCCCCGAGGTTGGAGGAGGAAACCGTGCGCTGCTGGAGGCTTTTCTCCGGGTCGTCGGTGGCCATCGCCTCGGCGAGGCTGAGCGGCGTGTGCTGCAGCTCCATTTCCTCGACCCGCCAGCGGGTGGCGCGGAAAAGCCGGACTCGATCGAGGTCGAGCACCAGCACGTGGGCCTCGAAGCCCCCGATCAGGCGGGCCAGCGGGCGCAAGTACGGCGTTTCCCCGAGATGAACGTAGGCGTCCGGCCGGAAGGGCAGGCCGAAGCAGTCGATCCGGCCATCCTCTCGCAGGATCATCGCCAGGCCCTCCCGCTGGTGCTGCCAGAAGGCGTGCGTCGGCGCGTCGAGCGGAGCCAGCCCGCGCAGCGCGACGGCGAGCTTGCCCTGCTTCATGCCGAGTGCTTCCAACTGCTCGCGCAGGTCGCCGAGGGCGTTCTTGAAGGTGATCCGGTTCTTCCGCGTCTCGGCTCCCTTTTTCTCCATCGGCAGCAGCAGCGTGGCCACCTGACCGCCGCAGGGCGGCGCCGAGCTGAGCTGCTTGAAATGATCGGCATCGAGGGAATCGAGCGGGCGGAGGACGATGTCGGGCGTGGAAATGTCAGACATTTTCCATCCTAGCGCGGGTCCGGCCGGGGCGCAAAGAAGGAGTCCCGCGACCCCTGCGTCACGGGATCCCCAGCAGCGGCAGCAGCCCGTGCACGGCGGGATCGAGGCCGATGCGGGGATCGAGCGGCTGGACCATCACCAGCACCGGCTCCTCGCCGCCGAGGCCGCGCAGCCAGCGGCGGGCGGTGGTGCGCGCCCAGTATTCGACCGGTGAGTCGAAGGCGCGCTTGCCATCGGAGTAGAAGAACAGCGCGTCGGCCTGGTCGCCCTCGCGCTCGAGGTGGACGTGGCGGGCCTGGCCGCCCGCGAGGTCGAGCGTGGACTCCTCGCCGATCTTCCAGCCCGCTCCGCGGAAACAGTAGCGCGGGTCGTGGACCGCCTGGCGGTTGCGGGTGCCATCGATCATGGTGATCGCGTAGCGCAGACCACGCCACTGGTAGATCGCCTTGTAGCCCTGCGCCTCGCCCAGCGTGTCCTTCTCGAAATCGCTCAGCTCCACCGGCTTCGACGAGAACGCCGGGCCGGCCGTCGGAAACCGCGCGATGCGCTCGCTGGCATCCGGCAGGTCGATGCTGCGGGCAACCAGGGCAAGAACGATGAGGCCGAGCAGCCCGCTAAACAGGATGAGACTCTTCTTTTGGCTCATGGCGAAGGGTGAGGTGGGTGAAAACAAGGAGGCCGCCCAACAGCGCGGCGCTGCCGACGAGGGTCCAGAGAGCGATCGAGGGGCCGGCCAGCGGGCGCAGCGCCCAGTACCAAAGCGGCATCCACGCGGCGCTGGTGGCGGCGAAGCCGAGCCGTGCCCCGAGCTTGGGCACCGGCAGGCACAGCAGCAGGGACAGCCCGCCGTAGATCAGGGCCTGCATTTCCCCGAGGATGCCGAGGAACAGCAGCGCGAAGGCGCCGAGAATCCACGCCCACGGCATCTTCGCCGGCCAGCGCCACAGACTGGCCACGGCTGGCAGCCACAGCAGAAACACCCAGCCGGAGCCGCGCATCGTGGGATCGTGCAGCCAGGCCATGAACAAGGGCCGGCACTGGGACGTGGCCGCGGCCAGCGCCGCCACCCACACGAGGAGGGGCGCGGCGCGGCCGGGCTGGGTCGGGGTGGGCCTCATGGGCGGCTTAGCGGAAAGCGTTTCGCCACCAGCGCGGCGAGCGCGAGGTAGCCGGCGAGCATGGCGACGATGACGACCATGGCGCCCCAGGTGTGGAAGGCACCGGCCGCGGAGGCGACCCCGTGGGCCAGGCCCCAGGCGGTGATCACGATGATGCGCAGCGTGTTGGCCGCCCAGGCGAGTGCGGGCAGCAGCGCGACCATGATCCAGAACGCCCGGCTGCGCGGAAAACGCAGGGCGGTGAGGGCGAGGCCGCCGCTCATCAGGACCTGCAGCAGCTTCATGCCGCCGCACGCGGCCTCCACCGAGATCGGCACGCCGCCGATCGTCAGCTCGGTGCCGTGGGCGATGACTTCGTAGCCCGTGGCCTCGAAAATCCGCGCGGTGAGGTTCGCCCCGCTGAGGCGGAACAGCCAGCCGAGCGTGTTGCCATCGGTCAGCACCCAGGGGAACGCGCCGGCCACCAGCAGCCACAGGCGGCCGGCGGGGATCGCGCTTTTCGGCAGGAAAAACACCACCGCCAGCCAGGCCCAGGCAAAGGCCATGACCGACATGCGGGAAGTGATGATGCCCAGCGCGAGCAGCACCGCGGCGGGCACCACGAGGCGCGGCCTCGGGCCCTCCGTGGCGGGATGCGCGGCGGCCAGCTTCCACGCGAGTGGAAGGATCGCCGCGACGACGAGCACATCCGGCGAGAGCTGCCACCAACTGCGGTCGAGCAGCCAGATCAGCGGAAAGATGGCGGCCAGCAGCCACCGCGCGGGCGTGCCGTGCGCCCACCTGCGCTCAGGAGTTGCCGCGATCGAGTTCATTCAGCCATTGGTGGAAGACCGGCTCGTTCGGGGCGATCCGGATGAGGTCCTGGAGAATCGTGCGCGCGCCAGCCTTGTCGGAGGCATCCATCGCGGCGCGGTAGCGGAACACGCAGCCCTCGACCGACTCGGTGCCGAGCGCGTCGTAGATCGCGCGGGCCTTGGCCTCGTCCTTGCGGGCGAGTGCGGCGCGGGCGGTCAGCTCGCGCCCGCCGACCGATTCCGCGAGGTCCTTGCGGCCGGCGATGCGGGTATCGAACTCGTCGAAGCGGCTGCGTTCGAGATCGGCCAGCGCGAGCAGGTAGCTGGCGCGGAAACCGACGCCGCCGGGTTCGTTCGCGACCGTTTCGAGCTGCTCGAGGCCTTCGTCGGTTTTTCCCGCGGAAAGCATCAGCTCGCCGGCGAGGCCGCGGACGGCCATGTCTTCGGGAAACGCGGCGGCGGCCTCGAGGCCGGCCTGCGGGCCGTGGAGGCGGGCGGTGGACTTGGTCCAGGCGAAAGGCAGCCAGTCGGCGATCGGCGGCAGATCTACGATGTCTGCCGTAGCCACCAGGCGGTCGGCCGCGCCGGTCCACCCGTTGGCCAGCAGCACGGCGGCGGGGGCGAGCTTCGAGGAAAGGAAGTCCTTCAGCGCTGCCGCCTCGGCCGGCCGGAGTTTCGCGAGCTCCTGCAGGAAGCGGTGGTTGAGCGGGCCGCGGGTGAGTTCGATCTTTTCCGGCCACTCGCCGTTCACGCGGAACTGGTAGAGCGCCTTCATCACCGCCAGCAGGTCGCGTGAAATGGAGTCGCTCTCCACGTTCAGGCCGTCGAGTTCGGCCAGCACCCGGGCGTCATCGCCGCCCTTCGCCGCCTGGAGGACGCGCAGCCAGTGGTAGGCCTCGTTCTTCGAAAGGATGGGCGGCACGTCGTCGCCGAGCAGGGCGGCGGGCAGGAAATCGGCGTCGGGCGTTTCCGCGGCATCGAGGGCCACGCCGGCCCACCAGTCGCCGGTCTTCGGCTCGAGCTTTTCGCCGCGCGGCACGGTGACGCGTTCCCAGAACCAGACGTTCCACCAGCTGCGGACGTCGCCGGTTTTCCCGGCGGTCTGGCGCCAGGTTTCGATGGCTTGGGGCAGGGCCGCGGTGCGCAGGTAGAAGCGGGCGAGTTGGTCGCCGTGGAAGGGATTGTCGGGCTCCAGCAGGAAGGCGGCGATGTACTCGCGGCGCGCCATCACGGCGTGGCCGAAGCGCTCGAGGTAACGGGCGGCGGTGGCGTGGAGGTCCACGGACTCCGGCAGCGCCTGGCGGGCGGCATCGAGCGCAGAAAGGATCTTCGCTTCGTCATCGCCGGACAAGAGGGCCAGGCGGAGTTGGCGGTTCACCTCGTCCTCGCCTTCGCCGGACCACGACTCGAGCGACTCGCGAGCCTCGCGGATGCGCTTGTCGACCAGCAGGTGGTCGGCCTCGAGCAGCTTCCAGCGGTCCGGGTGCTGCTGGCGCTCCGCCGGCCAGTGGTCGAGCACGGTGCCGGTGGCGTCCCAGCGGTCGCGGTGCAGCTGCATGCGCAGCCACCAGAGCGCGGCGGGCTCGACCTCCCGCAGGATGGCGGGGTAGCGGGCGACGAGGTTTTCGAGCTGGCCGAAGTGGCGGGACGCGGCGGCGGCTTCGGCCATGCGGTCCGGCCATGCGACCAGCTCGGAGAAGGCGAGGTCGGGCTGGAACTTCGACTGGAGAAGCTCCAGGGCTTCATCGGCGCGTCCGCTTTGCAGCAGGTCCCCCGCGCGTTCGAAAGCCTCGTTGCGCTCCGCCTGTGCGGAACGCTCGCTGGATTTCCGGTGGACGAACCATCCGGTGAACGCCACGCCGGCGAGGACGGCGACGATGAGGGAAATCCAGGCGAGTCGTTTCATACGGGGATCAGGCGGCGGTGGCGGAGCCAAGGGTGGGGTTGCGGCGGTAGAACCACCAGCCGGCACCAGCGAGGGCGGCCATCATGAGCCAGAAGGCGGGCTCGGGGTTGGCGAGGCGGGCGACGTTGGCGGCGCCGATGTCGATGGCGATGACGAGGTCGTTGAAGTCGAGGTCGCCGCCGTTGTACATGTCCTCGAAGCCCATCAACAGGTAGGGGCTGCCCTCGAGGGCGAAGGCGACCACGTGCTGGATGAGGTCGGGGTTCGAGCTACTATCGGCCCCGTAGATGTTGCCGCCGTAGTTGGCGCCGTCGGCGATGAGGAAGAAGTCGATCAGCGTCGCGGAGCCGATCGTGCCGAGATCGACGAAGTCGCCGGGGACGAGCGGGGTGTCGTTGTTGCGGAGGGACTTCGACGTCAGTTTATGGAGGTTGCTGGAGTAGACGTTGTCCGACGAGGCGTCCGGGAAGATGAGCTGGGCCTCCGAGGTGTCGTGGCTGGTGATGTTCTCGGTGGTGTAGCCGAGGGTGTTGCGGTAGCCGGCACCTTCGCTGAGGAAGTAAACGCGGACGGTCGACTCCTGGCCGAGCGTCAGGGCCTGGGGATCGAGCGCCACCGCGGACACGTCGGTGAGGGCCTTTGACTCGCTGAGGTTCGTGTTGACGAACTTGAGCAGGTTCGGGAGGTCGTTCAGTTGGAACGAGGCGGAGGTTTCATCGGAGCCGGCGGCCATGACCGGGCCGACGGGACTCAGCCCGAACGGGCGGGCGGGGTCTTGATAGCTGGCCTGGGTCTGGGCTTCGGCGGCCGGCACGGTCGCGGCAAGGACGGCGAGCCAGGCGGCGCGGAGGCGACGGCTGCGGTGGCAGGCCGGAGTGGTTCCCAGGGCGAGCTGCGCGTGGTCAGGTTGGGTGGCGGATTTCATCGGATGCAGGGGGAGGTAGGGTGGGTGATGGTTGGCCGGCGGGCTGAGGCCCCGCGGCGATCGGTGCGAACTCTGCCCAAGTGGACGGAGAGAAACCATACCGCCTTCGCGCGACCCCCAATTGGAGGGAGTCGATCAGGCCCGGCGGGAAGCCGTCGATCCCGGGCGGCGGTGAAACCACCAGCCGGCTCCGGCCAGCGCGCCCATCATGAGCCACGTCGCGGGTTCCGGATTGGCGAGGTGGGCGACCTTGGCAGCACCGATGTCGACCGCGATGACGAGGTCGTTGAAGTCGAGATCGCCGCCGCCGTAGACGTCCTCGAAGCCGATCAGGAGAAAGGGACTGTCCTCCAGGGCGAAGGCCACGATGTGGGAAAGCAGGTCCGGATTGGCACTGGCATCAGTGCCATAGATTTGCGTCCCACCGTTTGCGCCGTCGGCGATCAGGAAGAAGTCGAGCACGGACGAGGTGCTGACTTTTCCGAGATCGACGAAGTCGCCCGGGACCAGCGGAGCGGCGTTGTCGCGGAGGGCGTTGGAGTTCGAGAGGCGGCTGAGATTGGTGTAGTAGGTGTTTTCCGAGGAGGCGTCCGGAAAGATCAGCTGGGTCGTTGTTTCCCCGGTGGAAAGATCGGCCGCGGTGAAGCCGAGGGTGTTCGAGTAACCGGCGCCGTCGCTCACGAAGTAGACGCGCACGCTGGCATCCTGGCTGAGGGTGATCGATTGCGGATCCAGCGACACCGCGGAAATGTCCGCCAGGGCCTGGGACTCGCCGAGATTGGTGTTCACGAACTGGAGCAGCACCGGCAGCGTCTCGAGCTGGAACGAAGCCGCGGCGGCGTCGGAGCCTGCGGCCGAAACCTTGGCCACGGGGGAAAGACCCAGCGGCCGCGCGGGATCCTGGTAGATCGATTTGTTTTTCGAGGCGGCCGAAACGGTGCCTGCCGTGACGAGCAGCAGGGACGCGAGGGTACGGGGCATGAGCGGATTCATGGTGCGGACAGGCAGGTAAGGAAGCCGCGGCCGAAGCAAGCCGGCCGCGCTGGGGGTAGGGAAATGATGCACGTTTTGGTCCCCCATCCCCATCCCGCGATGGCGGAACCGTCGGATGGAGAGGGCTCAGCTCTTGCCGGGCCACAGGCGCAGCAAGGCCACGCCGTGGCGCGGCAGACGGGCGGCGACTCCCGCGGAGGCCGGGGCACCATCCTTCTGGCGCCAGAGGTCGCGGATCCGCGCCGGGCGGTCGAGGCCGAGCTCTTCCCAGGTGGCGGTGACCTGCTGCTCCACGCTGTGGAGATTGAGAAGGGCGACGACGGTCGAGCCGTCCTGCATCGGTTTTTTCAGCACCCACGACAGCAGGTCCTGACGCACCGGTTCGGCCGCGGCACCGAGGGCGTCCTGGTTCACCGCGATGACCTCGGCATTGGTCAGCAGGTTGGTGGTGAACTCGTCGAGGTGGGTGATGCTGCCACTGAAGATCATCGGCACCGGCAGGATGGCCCACAGGGTGACGCAGCTGTACTGTTCGCTCGGAGTCAGCGGTACGGGGATGAGCGGGATCTCGACGTTCTTGTCGTGGAAGCCGTCGATGTAGGCCTGTTCGCGGCCGATGGACCCGACCATCAGGAAATCGGGGTCGTTCCAGCCGCCCGGGCCGGTGAACCGGCGGTGCTCCAGGCATACGCCGGCGTGGCGGGTGACGTTGGCGAAGCTGAAGTTGATGTTGATATCACCGGTGGTGCGCCACAGCTCGCCGCCGGCCTGTTTTCCCCACTCCCACACGTTGTCCATGCCATACTGGCACATGTAGAGGAGGATGTCGCGGTCTTGGTCGTTGAGGCACTGGTCCATCACCTCGTAAGGCTGGCTGAAGCGTTCGCGGCCCTCGCCGGTGGCGACGTCGCCATAACTGCACCAGTCGTATTTCAGCAGGTCGAAACCCATGTCGGCATAGAATTTCGCGTCGGTCCGCTCGTGCTCCCAGCTGCCGAGATACTGGCCGCAGGTCCACGGCCCGGGGGAGCTGTAGAGCCCGGCGCGCAGGCCGAGCGAGTGAATCCGGGCGGCCATTTCCCCGAGGTCGCGGAAGCGCTCGTTGAGCACCGGCGTGCCGTTCTCGTGGCGGTAAGGCTCGTCGCCCTTGCGCTGGGTGAAGGCGTCATCGAGGCAGACGTAGGAGAAGCCGACGTCGGCCATGCCGCTGTCGATCATCGCCTGCGCGGCGGCCTCCATCTTGTCCTGTGAGATGTCGGTGTAGTTGGTGGCCCAGTCGTTCCAGCCGAGCGGCGGCGTGAGGGCCAGGGTGTCGCCGACCTTCAAGGTGAAGGCGAAGCGGTCCTGACCGGCGCCGTTTTCCGCGTGGAAGGTGAGGGGATAGTCGCCGGCCTCGGCCGGCGCGCGACCCGTGAGGATGCCGGTGGCGGTGTCGAGCCGCAGCGTGTCCGGCAGGCCCTCGACGCGGAATTGCATCGGCCGTGTGCCTTGCGCGGGGATGCGGTAGAGAAACGGCTTGCCCGGCCGCACGCCGAACACGGTGGCGCCGTTGATGCGCGGGGCGGGGCCGGGCTTGGGCGTCAGCAGGTAGGGCTTTTCCTCCGGCACCTCGGCGGCTGCAGGCTTGGTGCCCATGTATTCGATCGCCACCTCGGCCCAGTCGGCGTGGTCGTAGGTGTTGCCGTCGCCGGCGTCGTCGATCATCAGGAAAAGGTCGTCCACTCCGGTGAGGTCGACCTCGAAAGGCCTGGCCGCGTCGCCCCCTCGAAGCACGCCGGAATCGAAGGCGCTGCGGCTGCCGGCGAGGATGCGGAAGCGGACGCTGCCGCGGTGGCCGACCTCGTCATCGACGCCGACGAAGCCCGTGATCCTGCTGGCGCGGCCGTGGACCTTGACGTGGTAGACGCTCGTCGCGTGCGATCCAACACCGGACTCGAAGCGGCGACCGCCGATGGTCAGGGCGTTGCCATCGACGGAGCGGTTGGCCTGCGGCTGGCCCCAGCCGGTGGACATCGAGGCGAGGTCAAGCTCGCCGAGCTGGACCGAGGCGGCGTGGCAGGAGGCCGCCGCGGCGAGGGCGGCGGTGAGAAAGCGGAAAACCATTCCCCCTGTAGCCCGGAGGCGGGGGAAAACTTTCGACCCGGAGGGGGGAAATCGTGTCAGCCGTTGAGGACCAGAATGCCGGCATTCAAGTAGGCGGCGTAGCCCGTCCACGCCAGATAGGGCAGCAGCAGCCACGCGGCCTTCTTTTCCAGCGGGTGAAAGGCGAGCACCGTGATGAAGACAGCCATGAACAGCGCGGCGACGATCACCAGCCCGATCTCGGTGCGGCGCATGCCGAAGAAGACCGGCGACCAGACGAGGTTCAGCAGCAGCTGGACCACGAACATGGCCATGGCCTGCCATTTCTTCATGCCCGCCGGGGCGCGCTCCCAGACCAGCCCGAAGGCCGCCCCCATGGCGGCGTAGAGCGCGATCCACACCGGCCCGAAGACCCAGTCCGGCGGCGTCCCGGGCGGATGGATGAGCCGGTCGTACCATCCTTCGATGGTTCTCACGGTGGAGAAACCGCTCCACGCCCCGAGAAGTTCGCAGACGATGATGCTGAGGATGATCTTCGCCTTGAGTCCAAGCATGCGATACCATCGCCGGAATTTCCGGTTCGTCCAACTCGCCCGCGTGGGCGGAATCCGCGCGGCCCGTCACACACCGGGCAGGTCGTCCGGGGAAACCTCCGGAGCTCGGAGCCCGAGGCGGGAGGCGAGTGACATCGCATCAAAGGGCGCATGCACCTTGATGTCATTGTCGAAGTAAACGTAGACGTCCCGGCCCGATTTTCGCGGCGGCAGGCGGGGGGCGACGCACTTCGAGCCCCGGGGAGTCGAGCCGCGGGTCCAGCTGCGGATTTTCGCCTCCCAGCCTTCCAGGGCCTCACTGGTGTAGCCGCTGGCGTAGAGCTCCTCGTCGCCATGCAGCCGCAGATAGAGAAAAGGGGCGGTGATGTCCTCGAGGAAAGGCCACTTGCCTGCGGTGTCGGCGATCACCAGAGCGACCTCGTGGAAACGCAGTAGTTCGATGAACTCCTCGTTCTCGAAGGACTCGTGGCGGATCTCCAGCGCGTGGCGCAGCGGCATGTCGGCCGCCGGCGTGAGAACGCTGCGGCCGGTCAGCTTGTCGTCGTGGCGGCGGGCGAGCCGCGAGGCTTCCCCGGTATCGCGCGGGAGCTGCCCGAGGAACTCGTCGAGCACCCCGCGATCGTAGCGGAAGCTCGGCGGCAGCTGCCAAAGGAAGGGACCGAGCTTGGTTCCCAGCGCGAGCACTCCTGAAGCGAAGAAGTTGGCCAGGGGCGTGGCGACGTCCTTGAGCCGCTTGATGTGGGTGATGAAACGCCCGCCCTTGATGGAGAACACGAAGTCGTCCGGAGTTTCCTCCCTCCATTTTCGGAAACTTTCCGGCCGTTGGAGCGAATAGAAGGTGCCGTTGATTTCGATGGTGTTCACCTGCCGTGAGGCGAAATGAAGCTCGTCCTTGTGGCGCAGGTCTTCGGGATAAAACCCTCCGCGCCAGGGGGGGTAAGTCCAGCCGGAGATGCCGATCCGGCAGCGGCGGGCGACGCGGTTCATGGCTCGGTCCAGGCTCTGATCAAGGGTCCGTCGGCCCCGTGGACGGGATCGTTCTCCGGCAGCGGGACCTGCAGGATCCGCTCGCGGGCGGCCTCCAGGTCCCCCTCGCCCGAGCGGACGAGGTCGGGCGAGTCACCCTGCGGGTACGCGCCGACCACCTGGAAGTCCGGCGAGGCCTCAAGGCACTTGTGGCCGGTGCCGGCGGGCAGCACGATCACGTCACCGCGCGTCACCTCGAAGCGCTCGCCCCGTTTGCCACCGAGTTGCAGCGTGGCGTTTCCCGCGAACACGCCAAGCACCTCGTGATCGGTGGTGTGGAAGTGGTGGAAGGGATACACGCCCCACCTCCAGGTCCCGGTCCAACCGTGGCGGGTGAAGGTTTGCTCCAGCCAGCCGGCCGGATCGGATCGATCGCCCAGGTCGTCGAGATGTTGGATGACGACCGGCAGCTGGGGATGGTTGGGCGTTTCGCCGTCGTCGCTGAAATGGCGGAGGACCGGTGGCATGCCATACCCTCCGGTGGATCGCCATGGGTGCCAGCGGGAAAATTCCGCGCGTAATTCCGAGACATTGCGGCTTCAGGCCGGGCGGGCTTTTCGCTAGGCTCGGACGTTTGTTGTTTCGATGAAAATCCCCCGACTTTTCCTCGCCACTTCCCTCTTGTCGCTCATCCCCATCGCTGGAGCCCGGACGGTGGAGATCGATGGCAAGCTGCTCAACCTGACCGATGCCAGCGGCGACTTTCCGACCGGCGCGGCCTTCCACGTGAGCTTCGAACTCGACGACTCCGTTCCCGACGGACTCAACGCGGAATACGAGGGTCGCTATGCCGACTGCGTTTCCTCGGTGACCTTCAGTGTGCCATCGACGTCTTACACGCTGAACGCCACCGCCGGCACGCACACACTTTTCATCCGTACCGACCAGCCGCTCAATGAACCGTCGGTGGAGGTCGCCCTGGACCTCACCGCCGCCGGTTCGTCCGAAACCTACGTGCTGGAGCTGGAGTGGCTGCAGAAGCCCGGCATGCCCCCGGCGACCGACGACCTGACGCAGGATCTCGGAACCGGATCGTTCCGCCTGATCAGCGCCAAGTTCGGGGTCAAGCGCACCGTCCCCGGTGGCGGGCCGACCTATACCGATATCCTCGGCTTCGGCTGGGCGCGCGCCGAGGGTGTGGCACCCGGCCCCACTCCGCCGCCGGTGCGGAGGGGCGGCTACGCCCATCCGGTGGTGTTCGGCGACAGTCTTTCCGCCACGGAAAACCCGGGCGCCGACCCCGACAAGTATTTCAATGGAGGAGTCACCAACGGTCCGGTGTGGGTCGAATATCTGTCATGGCTGCTGCACATGGATTACGATCCGAAGCTGAACTTCTCGGCCTTCGGCGGGATCGTGATGCCGTCCTACCCGGAAATCGCGGACTACGCTTACGACCGCTCGCTCGGGATCTACTGGTCCCAGTCGGCCGTGTTTTCGGCGGTGGTCGTGATCCTCTTCGCGGGCGAGGACGAGGGCTTCTTCAACGCCCTGGGCGTCGCCGCGCAGGAGGAGATCGTCCGCATGGCCGAGCTGGCCTACACGCTGGGCCTGCGCGATTACCTGATGCTCAGCACGGCCGATGTCACGATCGCTCCCTTTGTGAAACAGCTGCTTCCCCCAGCTTCCCTGGCGGCCTTGCAGCAGTTGGTGCTCGACCTTGAACCGGACCTGGATGCCTACCGGCAGAACTGGTTCGGCGGGCTTTTTCCCGGCATGCGGACATCGCTGGTGGATCCCAACGACTACCTCTCCGAGCTGAGCGCCAACCCCGCGGGCTTCGGCTTCACGGATCTCGACAGCTATCATCTCGACACCGGCCCCACGCCCTACCGCGACTACTTCGGAAACCCCGGCTCGACTTATCTTTTCTGGGATGAAATCGCACCGACCACCAAGGTCCACGCCCATCTGGCCGGTCGGGTTTTCGATGATGTCTTCGCAGGCGGTTCGCCGCAGCGCTTCCGCAGCCAGCTGGTCGGACTCGATGGTTCGCAGGCGTGGGTGTTCGCCGCGGAACCGCCGACCGGAGTGCCGATCCAGGTGAAACAGGACTCCGGCCTCGGCTTCGGACCGGCCCCGGTCAGGACCTTCAGCACTCAGGATCCCTGCCTTTTCCTGATCCTCGACCGGCCGTCCGCGACCCAAGGGTTCTACCGCCTCGAGTCCCCCTGAGCGGGCGTGCAAGTTGAGCGGCCGAGCTTGCAAGCCGTCATCCTTTCCGGTTCCCGGGCATCGCGGATGGCGGGGATTCCGGCAAAAAGACGGATGGCACATGAGGTGCGGTGCAGGCGGGCATGAAATCCTACGCCACGAACTCGAAGGTCAGTTGGAACTGGGGGAACGGCAGCGCCGAAGGAAAGGTCCGCGAAGTCTTTCACAAAAAGGTCACCCGCACCCTTAAGGGCGAGGAAATCACCCGCAAGGGCAGCGGTGACAACCCCGCCTATCTTATCGAGCAGGACGACGGCGACCGAGTCCTCAAGCTCCACTCGGAACTGACGAAGTCATGAGCGCGGCGGCATCCGATGGCCGGCTGCTTGGGATTGGCGTTGGCTCCGGGGCTGGATCGTCCACGACGAGGGCGAGGCCTCGAAATAAGACCCAACGAAGTCTCCCCTTTTCATCAAGCACATCGGTCCTAGGGTGGACCCTCGGGCGGCTGTTTTCCGCCCGCCAAACGAATATCTCGAATAGCCTATGAAAACCATCACTCGAAAAGCGGAAGCCGACTGGAAGGGGAATCTTGAACAGGGTCATGGACTCGTCACCACCGACAGCCAGGTGCTGGTGAAGCAGGAATTTTCCTTCAGCAAGCGCACCAGTCAGGGCGACCACGTGCACACCAATCCGGAGGAGTTGATCGCCGCCGGGCTCGCTTCCTGTTTCAGCATGGCCCTGAGCGCCACGCTGGGGAAACACGACATGATCGCCGAGCAACTGGTGGTCACGGCCGGGGTGACCCTGAGCCTGACCGACGACGGACCGGTGGTCGACACCCTCCAGCTCGACGTGGCGGGCATGGTCGAGGGGCACAGCGAGGAGGAATTCCGCAAGGCGGTCGAGGAAACCCAGCAGGGTTGCCCCATCTACAAGCTGCTCGAGCCCGGCTTCAAGAACATCGAGGTGAACGTGACACTCAACAACTGATCGCCGTGAACGACTCACTCAAATTGCTGGCCCGCGACCTCACGAAAGACTTCCCCCGCAGCCCTCGGGAAACGCTGGGCGGCTACGTGCTGGCCTGCCGGACCCTCGACAAGTGCCGCGCCGTGTGCGCCGGGACCGAGGGCGAATACCATTACAATTGCCCGCTGGACCAGATGTTCCTCGAGTTCAGCGGGATCGATGCCGACGCTTTCCGCAAGCAGGTCGAGACCGGAGCCACCGACGACGAGATGGACGCCTGGGTACGGGACAATGCGAAGCAAAAGGAGCCGATCGAAGTCATCAAGTGGAACAATCATTTGCGCTATCTCCGGATCAGCGAGATGGACGACGGGCTGCAGGAATTCCTCGAAGGCTACATCGAGGAATGCGTGCCGAAACATCGGCCGGTCTATGTCTGGTTCGACGTCTACGATCTGGAAGAGGGCCGACTTTGAAATCCGAACCCCCGAACGAAGATGCACCAAATCCTACCTGAAACCCGCGACGACGTCGTTGCCCTGCGGCTCAGCGGCAAGCTGGATGCCACCGACTACGAGTCGATCATCCCCACCCTCGAAAGTCACATCGAGCACCACGGCAAGATCCGGGTGTTCTGGGAAATGATCGACTGCGACGGCTGGACGATCGAGGGCTTCGGCAAGGACGTCGGCTTCGATGTCCGCCACGCCAACGACCTGTCGAAGATCGCCATCGTGGGCGACAAGAAGTGGGAGAAGTGGATGAGCGGCCTGATGAAGCCCTTCACCAGTGCCGAGATCCGCTATTTCCCCATCTCAGACCGGCTGTCCGCGCTGACCTGGATCCAGTCCCATGAATGACGGTCCGCCGCAGGATGCGAAGCCGCCCGACGCCGGCACCCGCACCGCCATGACCCAGGTCCGGCGGGTGGCGGTGTCCGTGGCGGGCGGCCTCGTCCTGCTGGTCGGCGTGGCGCTGATTTTTCTGCCCGGACCGGCACTGATCGTCATCCCGGCCGGCCTCGCAATCCTGGCGCTGGAGTTCGACTGGTCGCGCCGCTGGCTGGACAAGCTGCCGGCTCTGAAGAAGCGGATGAAAAACCGTTAGGCCTTCGGAGCACGGGCCACCCGGCGCTGGAAGCGGTTGACCGCCCAGCGCAGGCCGAGGGTCAGCAGGAACGCCCCGGCCAGCACGGCCACGATCCATACGGGCTTGATGCTTGAGGCGGCGGCACCGGTGGCCACGGGGATCAGGCTGAACACGGCATAGATCGGCGCGCCGACCCACAGGTAGACGCGGAAGGGAATGTCGGCGAGGGCCGAGAGGTAGAGCTTGAAGGCATACGGCGGCCCCGAGACCGCGGCGAACAGTCCGGTGTAAAGCACCTGCCGCTCCTTCCTGATCGGCGGAATCGAGCGGCCGCGGCTCTCCAGCCAAGCGCGCAGGCGGCGGCGGAAAATGCCGTGGGTCAGCTTGTAGGCCGCCACGTTGTGGAAAAAAATGCAGGCGGTGGAGATCAGCATGCCGTTGACCACGCCGAAGCGCATCCCGGCAAGTACGAGGAAGATCGTAATGGGCACGCCGAGCAGCGGCAGGACCAGGAAGGCGAGGATGAGCACGGGGATCGGCAGCGTGTTGCCGAAGTCGATCCACCGATCGGCATCCAACCGATCGCGGAACGCCCACAACAGAGCGGCCGCGGCGATCAGGATGACCAACGCGGTGGCGGCTTTTCCGGGATGTTGTTTGAGAAATCGGAGCATCAGGCCTTGTCGGTGGGCGGGGTGAGTTCGACCAGCAGCGGCAGATGGTCGGACGCCCGCACGGTCATCGGGCTGTCCGGGACCAGCACCTCGCGGACCCTGAAATGGGGGCTCAGGAACACGTGGTCGAGCCCAACCAGCGGTTTCATCGAGGGAAAGGTCGATCGCGGACGCTGCCCGGCGAACTGTGCCTGCGCCTCGGCCAGCGATCCGGCGAGGCGCTGCCACACCACCGACCGGCGGCCGGAATTGAAATCACCGCCGAGGATCACCGGCTCGTCGGCCGGGATGCCGCCCAGCCACTCCGGCCCGAGCAGGATCTCCGCCTGGCGTTTCCGCTCGTCGCGGCCGAGGCCGAAATGGGTGACCACGAAGTGGATCGGCTGCGGAAAATCCGGCACCCGCACCTTGATCCAGATCGCCCCGCGGGCTTCGCGCCAAGGGCGTTTCGAGGGCGGGGTGAGCAGGCCTTTTTTCACTAGCTCGAAGGGGTGGCGCGACAGGATGGCGATGCCGTAGCGCTCGTCGTGCTCCTCGAGCATCGAGTGGAAGACGTGCTCCATGTCGAGCCGGCGGGCGATCTCGTGCGCTTGGTCGAGTCCGCCGCTGCGCGGCCGGTGGACGTCGATTTCCTGTAGCCCGATCAGGTCGGGCGCCAGGCTGTTGATGATGCGCGCGATGCGGTCGGGCCGCACGCGGCCATCGAGGCCCACGCAGCTATGCACATTGTAGGTGGCGACCCGCAGCGTCGCTGGAGCGCTCGCTTCGCCGGTCCTCATGGTGCCGGCGAGCACCGGATCCTCGTCGAGAAAATGTCGGACGATGCGGTGCAGCGTCGCGCCGCGGATCGGGCGATCGTTTTCCGGATCCCGCTCGTGGTGCCAGCGGTCGATGCGCTCGGGCAGCAGCACGAAGCCGCGCGTTTCCTGGTAGCCCGGGCCGGCGTGGGCGCCGTTTTCCAGCGGAAAGGTCAGGGGTTTTCCCGTGGGCGACCAGGCGCTGAGGATGAAGTCGCCGGCATCCGGATGACCGGCGAGCGCGACGAGGTCCTCCGCCACTTCGCTGGCAAAGCGATGGTGCGGCCCGACCACTTCCTCGAAGTCCCGCGGCAGCACCCACCCGCCGCGGGCATTGAAGGCGGCGGCCTCGCCCCCGCGGGCGGGCAGCAGCACCAGCGGGATGCCGGCCTTTGCGACCAACTCGCGCGCATACCGGCGGATCGCCGTTTCATCGAGTGGGTGCGGCAGGTAGAGGTGCCCCAATGGACCCATGGCGGTGAGCACGATCTGGTCGGCGTCGGCCTTCTGGGTGGCCGGCGTTTCGAGCTTCAACAGGCTCAGCCAGCGCCCGAGCGTGCCACCGAGTGGCGCGGCGGTGCGGCTCGACCATAACGCGTGCCCGGCCGCCGGGCCGGAGGCGAAGACCTCGGCGATCGCCTCTTCCACCGGCCGCTGGAAACGCCGCTCGTACGGCTCGGTCTCTTCCTGGCCGTGGTCGGAGTAAACGATCATCTCGTATTCGCGATACGGCGAGCGCACGGCGGCGCGCTGGATGTCACGGATCGCGCGGTCGATGCCCTTGAGCGTCCAGTGCGCGAACATCGAGGTCGGCCCGCGGCGGTGCGCCTGCTCGTCGTAGCCGAGAAAGTTGGCGTGGATCACGCGCACGCCGCGTTCGAGGTCGAGCAAGGCACGGAAGCGGATGGCCTCCCGCACCAGGATGCAGATGGTGATCCGCGCGGGCACGAACGACAGCTCCTTCCAGAAATCCCGTTTTTCGTAGAGTCCCTTCACCAGGTCGAACAAGGCGAAGCCGACCTCCAGCAGCGCCAGTCCCAGCATGCGGATGAGGCGCACGATGTGGGCGAGGCACAGGATGACGGTCTTCAGCGGATGCAGCCGCTGGATGAGGGTGTCCACCGACAAGTCCTGCGCGCAGTAGCGGGACTCGGTGGCGCCCGCGAGGTAGATGTTCGAGTACGAGTGCGCGCCCCGGAGCAGCGGCTCGGGCGACTCCGCGGCGATCTTTTCCTCCATGATCCGCGACGACTCGGCCTCGTACATCTTGAAGATTTGGCGCGTCTCGCGGTGGAGAAACTGGAAGGCGGGCACCGCGGTGCGGCGGTGGTAGAACAGCTCGGCTTGGACCGCGGGCGTGGTCGAGGGAATGCCGGAGTAGAAGTCCTCGGCCTTGAAGTGGCCCTTGCGGATCATCCGGGAAAGGAAGGGCAGCTTGCGGCTTCGGAGCGCGTGATCGAACTGTTCGCGCGAAAGGCCGTCGAGCTGGATCAGGATCAGCCCGCCCTGCTCGCTGTCGCCGGGCGGCGGCGTGACACCGAGGAAGCGGGCGGCGAGATGCGTGCGGCTCAGCTTGCGGCGGAGCCAGCGCAGGCGGACATGGACGCGGCTGATCATGTCAGGTCTCCGGAACCAGCGGGGAAACGGCGGCGGCCGCCGCGGCGGCGAGCTTGGCGGACATCAGGTCCCACTCCGCCTCGGCCCCGTCGAGCAGGCGCTGGAACACGCCGAGATCCTCCGATCTACGATGTTCATAGTCGGCGATCGCGCGGCCGTAGCAGGCCAGCATTTCCTCGACGCAGGCCTCGGTGCCGAAGTCCTCGGCGCGTGCCAAGGCCGCCTCACGCCAGGCGGTCGGGAGGCCGGGATCGTCGAGGAAATCGGTGACCGCCAGCGCGAGTTCGGAGCTGCCGGCAGCGGCGTCGAGCAGGCGACCGTTTTTGCCATCGACCACGATGTCGCGCACGCCCGGTCCATCGAGCGCGACCACCGGCAGGCCGGCGGCCATGGCCTCGGCGAGGACCATGCCCTGGGTCTCCGACTGCGAGCTGAACGCGAACAGGTCCATCGCCGCGTAGGCATCGAACAAATCCTGGCCCGATTGGCCGCCGACCACGAACACCCGCTCGCCGAGCGCGTCGCGCAGGGTCGTTTCCACGGCCTCGCGCGCGTCGCCATCACCGACCAGCAGGAACACGGCGTCGTCGCGCTGACGCAGCGCGTCGATCACCGCCTCGGCGAGAAAGGGGAGGTTCTTTTCGTTGGCCAGGCGTCCGACGTGACCCACCACCTTGGCGTCGGCGGGGATGCCGTGTTTTTCGCGACCGCGAGCCCGATCGCCGGAGGCGAAGTCGTCAAGGCAGATGCCGGTGGGGATGACCTCGACGGGCGTCTCGACCCCGCGGCTGACCAGCAGCTCCCGGACGCTGCCGCTGGGCGCGATGATGCGGTCGCAGAGGTTGCAGTATTCGGTATCGAGCTGGATGGCGGCGCGCCGCAGGGCGGGGGAGTCGAGCGGCAGGTAGTGGGTGTATTGCTCGTAGAGTGTGTGGTGGGTGAAAACCAGCGGCACGCGCATTTTCCAGGCCTCACGCAACGCGGCATCGCCGAGCAGGAACGGGTGGTGGCTGTGGATGAGGTCGGGGCAGAAGTCATCAATGAAGTCCCGCACCAGGTTCGGCAGCGGGATGCGGACGCAGAAGCCGCTGCCGTTGAAATCCTGGATCGCGGGCACCCGCAGGACGTGGCCGGCGGGCGCGGCGCCATCGAACTCGGGCGCGACCACGGCCACCTCGTGGCCACGGGTGCGGCATTCGTTTTCCAACGTCTGCACCGAGCGGGCGACCCCGCCGATGAAGGGCGCGTAGGTGTTGGTGAAAAGAGCGAGGTTCATGCGGGGGTGAGCTCGATGGGGTCGGTCCCGGCCACGAGGTCGAGTGGCTGGAATCCGGGAACGCGGACCTGTAGCGCAGGCGGCTCGTCGCGCCAGGCGCCCTCGATCCGCAGCTTTCCGTCGGCGAGCCGGACCGTGATCTTTCCCCACGGCGTCGAGGTCGGGCCGAACTCCAGCGGCGCTTCGTTTTCCAGCCACTCCGGCAGCAGCCCGGCGCCGATGACCAGCGCCTCGTCCTCCTCCCGCACGAAGCAGTTGCGCATCATCATGATCCACTCGGCGGCGGCCCAACCATGCTGGCCATCGCCCATGCAGCCGCCGAGCGTGTTCGGGTGGATCGCCTCGGGCCACTGGCCGGTCGGGCTGGCCAGATCGGCGACGGTGCGCACCAGCTCCGCGAAGCGCGGATCTCCGGCGCGGAGCAGCGTCTGGGCGAGATCGAGCGTGAGGTAGGCATTGATGCCGGAGTGGATCATGTCCTGAAAAAACCCGCCGCGGTGGAACGAGCGCTCGAGCAGGAACTCGAGCGTGCGCATGATTTTCGGATCGCCGGGCGGGTGAAGCCGCAGGGGATAGTCGGCGACCATCGAGCCGACCGCACCCGCGTCCATGCGGCGCCCCGGCGCGGCCGGAATGCCGCCGAGCGAGCGGCTGTCGGGGATGGTGGCGATGCTGTCGCGGAGGTCGGCCTCGAACTCGTCGGCCAGCTCCGCGGCCTCGTCGGCGGCCTCCGTTTCACCGCTGCGGCGCCACTCGGCGGCCATCGCGCGGAGCCCGCCGAGGGCCCAGAAGTCGTCCCAGTAATAAAAGTCGTTCGGCCCCAGGTGCTCGGCGCTGAAACCGGCCGGCAGCAGGCCGGCGGTGCCGCGCGTGGCGGTGGCGGGCAGACGTTTCTGACGCAGCCAGTCGACCGCCTTGCGCAGCGCGCGATTCAGATCGGCCGGCACGCGGCGTCCGCTGAAGCGTTGGAACAGCGCCGAGATCCACAGCACCTGACCGTTGGAGTCCCACTCGCCCTCCTGGGAGGAAAAGTAGCCGCCGAGCGTTTGGCGCGATGGGAAGCCGGACAGGATCCGCTCGGCGCGGTCGTCCAGACCGATCGCCAGCAGCGGCTGGAGCATCAGGCAGGCGTCGCGGAACCAGAAACGGCGGTAGGTGTAGGGGCCGGGAAAATAGTCGTCGGCCGAAAGCATCAGCAACGTGCGCACGGCGGCATCGTAGAGAAACCGCATGCGCTCGTCGGGGATGCGGAGGCGCGCGGTCGGGGCCAGCGCGCGTTCCCAGCGGGTGGCGATCGGCGCGGCCGGTGGCGGGCTGGCTTTTCCCGGGGGAAGGTCGACGCGCAGATCGACGGAAGTCGGCTGGCCGGGCTCGATCCGGAACAGGGCGGCGAGGGTGGCGAGGCCGACCTCGCAGTCGATCCCGGTGCCGCGCGCCTCGCGCTTGAGGTGGAGGGAAACGTCGCCCTCCTCGTAGCGCGCCATGCGGATGGCGTCGGGTTCGCGGTCAAAGGCAAGCGTCGCCTCGTCGTTCACCCGGACCCGGCGACGGTCAGGCTGAACGGCGATTTCATGGACGAACTGGATGCCTTCCGGGTTGTAGGGGCGGATGGCGACCGCCAGCCAGCCGGGCATCTCGGCCGCGGCCGCGGCGGTGAGCTTGAGTTCGGGAAGGCCGTCCCCGGCATCGACCAGACGTGCGGTCTGGGAAAGACGTAGCCCGCCGCGTTGGCAGTGGGTGTGGACGGCCAGGTCGGGATCGAGCTGAAGCTGTTGCTGGACTTGATCCTCGGAAAGCTTGCTCGGCAGGAGCCGCGGGCCCTCATCGGGAAGGATCCAGAAATCGATCGACCACCCGTCGTAAAGCGGGGTGACCAGTCCCCGGGGATCGACCAGAGGGTAGAGGGGAAGGTCCGGAGTGCCGAGCGCGGTCCAGTTGCGGTGGGTGAGGTTGATGTGGCTGAAGGAAAAGGCCCGGGGGACGAAGGACGGATCCGAAGGATTGAACTGGCGCTCGACCCAGAACGGCCAGACCCAGTCGAGGTTGTGCTGGATTGCCTTGGCATTCACCAGGCCGCGGGCATGAAAGACCATCCCGGCGCGCAGCAGCTCGATGGGCTCGGCCACTTCTGAAGGCTGGGCGAAGCTGCGCAGGCGCGCCATCAAGGTGAGGGGATCGAGCATGCCATACCGGCGGGCGGCATATTTCAAAAGGAGGCGCCAGGGGAGAAAACGTAGCATCTTGGAGATCGGGTTCGAGCCATCGGGCATCTCGACATGCCGGCTCCGGATCAGGTCTTCCGAGCAGGCGATGCACCACCCGCCGGGCATTGAATTTCAGGCGCTGGATCCGGTGTCGTCGCCTTGCCGGGCTGACAATTGCATGGTTCGTGCGCGGTTTCGTGCCATATGCATGAATCAACCAGATAGATCGAGAGGATTTGCGTTTTTCGGAATCGAAGTGAAGCGTGGTGGCAACCCCATCGTAAAAAAGATGAACCGAACCACCGCCTCCATGACTGCCGATCCCTTCCGCCGCGGCGAGGGATATCTCTATTTCGTCGGACTGCTCCAGATCGGAGCCGGACTGCTGAGCTTGGTCTTCTCCGGCCTGGGTTGGTGGAGGGTGACCGCGATCGGTGCGGCGGGCCTGGCCAACCCGGTCGATGTGGTTGAGAGGTTTTCCGGCCAGGGAGCCTTTTCCAGTCTGGTGGCGGGTTTTGTGACGTTTCAGATGATGTATGGATGGATCTTCGGCCTGCTTTTGGTGGTATCCGGGGTCCTGTCCCTGAAATGTCGGGCGAAGGGGTTCGTGCGCGCCAGCTCGGTGGCGAACTTCTTCAATTACCCCCATGGCACCACCGCGGCGCTGATGACATGGCACGGGGTCGGCCGACCCGGCATTGCTGCGGCCTTTCGTGACGCGGAAGCGGGCAGAAAGCATGGTGGATGAAGGCAGATCGCCCGGTCGCGCGCTGGGGCTTCACGACCGTCCGCCTCCAGCCTTGAGATGGCGGGGGAAAATTCCGCGCCGCGGGTGGTGCCCCGTCTGCGAGGCGGCCGATCATGGTCAACTCATCCACTTCCGCGCCGACCCCCTCCGCTCCGCCTCGCCAGACTCAATCGCACCAACCGGGGCGACGTGAATCGATGCGGCCGCGGCCGGTCTCGGAGAATGCCGAGATCCAGGGGTCCGGCCGCCTGGCAGGCAAACGTGCCCTGATCACCGGCGGCGATTCCGGCATCGGGCGGGCGATCGCGCTGGCCTTTGCCCGGGAAGGGGCGGATGTGATGATCGTTTATCTGGAAGAAGATGCCGATGCCGAGCAAACCTGCCGCGAGGTGCGGGAAAAGGGCCGCAAGGCAGTGAGTCACCGGTGCGACGTGCGCTCGCAGGATGCCTGCCGCAAGGCGGTGGAGACGGCGGTGGAGGAACTCGGCGGGCTGGACATCGTGGTCAACAACGCCGCGGAACAGCATCGGGCGGACTCGATTCTCGACATCAGCGAGGAGCAGCTGGAGGGGACCTTCCGGACCAACGTGTTCCCGCTCTTTTATCTGACCAGCGCCGCGCTGCCACATCTGGAGAAGGAACCCGGCTCCTCGATCATCAGCACCACTTCGGTCACGGCCTACCGCGGCAGCGCCGGTCTCGTCGACTACTCGGCGACCAAGGGAGCGATCGTCAGCTTCACGCGCTCGCTTTCCGCGCAGCTGGCACCGAAGGGGATCCGGGTCAACGCGGTGGCCCCCGGCCCGGTCTGGACGCCGCTCATCCCGGCCACCTTCCCGGCGGAAAAGGTCGAGAGCTTCGGCACCTCCACGCCCCTCGGCCGGGCGGGGCAGCCTTGGGAATGCGCGGAGTGCTATGTATTCCTCGCCAGCTCCTCGGCCAACTACGTGACCGGCCAGGTGATCCATCCGAACGGCGGGGAGATCATCAACGGATGATGAAGGCGCGCCTTCGTTGGAACAGGTTCTGCGAGACCCTGTGCCGAACCTAAATCCACGAAATCATGATGCCATTGGATCCCCATTCTTCCGTCCCGTCCGGCGACACCAGCGCCAAGCTTCCCGAACCCGGCGAGGACCGCTTGGTCGAGGAGCTTGTCGAAGGCGGCGTCAATTCCGCTGAAAACGACCTGCGTGAAACGGTCGAGAGCGAGGAGGAAGACCGCGCCAAGGATTCTCCTCACGCCGAGGAAAATCTGGACGACATCGAACATCCGCCCGCCACTCCGCCCCAACGGCCGGCCGAACTGGACGCCATGGAGCGCCGCGAGGGGCCTTGACCGACCGGGTTCGCCCCACCCGGTGAAACAGCTCGAGGATGCGCTGATCCCACAGG
The DNA here is from genome assembly GCF_040362925.1 of Haloferula sargassicola. NCBI lineage: Bacteria > Pseudomonadati > Verrucomicrobiota > Verrucomicrobiia > Verrucomicrobiales > Verrucomicrobiaceae > Haloferula > Haloferula sargassicola. Next base: position 45,186 of record NZ_BAABRI010000011.1, on the reverse strand, counting down.
GTCAGCGTTTCCTTCGCGAGCGATCAACCAAGGCGTTCAGTCCGATCAGCGTTGAAAATCCCAGCGTGCCCAAGGTGGCGTGAAACCAGAGCGTCCGGCGGACGTCGAGGGTGCCGCCGACCAAGGCGCGGGCGGCCATTTCATGGGGGTTGCGGTCGGCGCGGGTTTCCTCATCGAGCGGAAAGCCGCGTGAGTCCTGCATCACCAGCAGCACCAGGGCGAGCGCTGCGAGCAGGCCGGAACGCAGGGCACCGCCGTCCGGCGCACCGTAGATCATCCCTCCGAAGGCCAACAGGAGGGCCAGGATCGTGGCAGCCAAGGCGCCGGCGACCAGCAGCGCGCGGGGCGGACGGTCGGGATCGAGCTGGCGCTCGATCTGATGACGCGATCCGATTTCGAAGTCCGCCGAGCGCTTGTAGCTGCCGGTGATGGTCTGGAAACCGGTCTGCGTGAGCACCGGACGGCCGCTGCAGCGGAGATCGAGCCAAGGCAGGAAGAACAGGCCGAGGGCACAAAGGGCGGACAAGGCATTGAGCTTCGGCAGGAACACGAGGCCATTCCAGCGGATCGACGAATCGCCCGCAAGTCAAGGGACGGCGGATTTCCCCTCGTTTTGGCGCCTGAAAGTCACCGGGCGCGACGGGAACAGGTCATCCGGAACTTCGCTTCCAGCTCCTCAATCCGGCGGCGAGGCGGGATTTCTCCGCGGGATCCGTAACTTCCTTCAAGTCGGCCCCAAGACGCTCGCTCCGCTTTCTCCATTCGATTTCCGGTGGCAGGCAGCCGTGGCTTTTGAGCACGGACAGGCTGGCCCTGCATTCGGCGGGTGCGGCGAAGCAGGCGCCGAGGTCCAGAGGGGTCCCCGGCAGCTTCGGAAGCAAATCGCCCGCGGCGGTGGCCTCGTCGATTTTACTTTGTCCCCGTTGAGAGAAGTCGGCCACGGCGGCGGTAACTAACAGCGTTGGCGGGGAGAGGTCGATCCGCGGTGACACAAGGGAAAATAATGAGTCATTTTGTCAAACCCCGCACTTTGCATCCCCGATTTTAGTAATTATACCGATTTTGCCTGCTAGCTCAACCCCATCGTGAAATCCCACTATCTCCTTCTTCCTGCCGGACTTGGACTGGCCTTTGTGGCCGTCGTTTGCTGCCAACGATCCACTCCCGGTACCGCTTCTTCCGAGACCCCTGCCGCCGCGGCCTCGATCACTCCCACCGTGGCGGGTCATGTCGCCGATCCGGTCAGCCGAACCTTTGTCGGCCGGGGAGGGGACGGAGCTCCGGTTTCCTATGAGTTGATGCTGGACAAGGCCGTGGTGCGCCAGCCGGACGGGCACGACCGCATCGTCAAGCTCGATCCTCCCGCCACCGCCGAGCAGCTGCCGGGCCGCCTCGCCGCCATGAACGTGGAGGGCACGGTCCAGCCGCTGTGTTATTCCGAGCAGATGCCCGGTGTCTATCATATCGTGACCAACGACATCACGGTGAAGCTCGCGCAGGCGGGCGGGGACGTGGCGCTGCCCGCCGGCCTCAAGGTCAAGGAACGGCCGTCGTATGCGCCGGACCATGTGGTCATTTCCGCGGCTGATCCTTTTGCCGCGCTGGCCGCGGTCGGCGGACTGCAGCAGGAGGACGGCGTCCTCATGGCCGAGGTCCAGCTGGCGCGCCAGTTGTCACGCCGCACGATGCCCAATGACACCTTGATCGGCAACCAGTGGCACCTGAAGAACAACGGGTTTACCGCCGAAGGCACTGACATCAACGTGGAGGAAGCCTGGAACTACGGCGGCGAGGGCGGCGTCCGGGGCGCCGGAGTGGTGGTCGGCGTCTGCGACGACGGTCTTCAGAACGCCCACCCCGACCTGATCAACAACATCGACCCGTCCATCGACTACGACTGGAACGACGGCGATACCAATCCGAGTCCCGGCGTGGGCGATTATCACGGTACCGCCTGCGCGGGTGACGTGGCCGCCGAGGGCAACAACAACCTTGGCGTGTGCGGCTCGGCCCCGGAGGCCACCTTGGTGGGTATGCGGCTGATTGCGGGAGCCACGACCGACAGCCAGGAAGCCAGCGCCATGGCGCACAAGAACGACATCATCGATATCAAGACCAACTCCTGGGGTCCGATGGACAGCGGCCAGCTGCTGGCCGGTCCCGGCTCGCTGGCGCGCGCCGCGATCGAAGATGGTGTGAAAAACGGCCGCGGCGGCCTCGGCACCGTGTTCCTGTGGGCGGCCGGCAACGGTTTGCAATCCAGTGACAACTCGAACTACGATGGCTGGGCCAACAACATCAACGTGATGGCCGTCACGGCGATGGACAGCCTCGGCCACCAATCCTACTACGCCGAGCCGGGAGCCAACATCCTGCTCACCGCCCCGTCCAGCGGCAGCACCTCTTTGGGCGCACTGGGGATCACCACCACGGACATCGTTGGAGCCGACGGTTACGATCCCACCGACTACACCTCCACCTTCGGAGGAACTTCCTCGGCCACGCCCACGGTCGCCGGCGTGGTGGCTCTGATGCTGGAGAAAAACCCCGGCCTCGGCTGGCGGGACGTTCAGGAGATTCTCATCCGCACCGCTGCCAAGGTGGACGAAACGGATGACGACTGGGTCGACAACGGGGCCGGCTTCCATTTCAACCACAAGTATGGGGCCGGCCGGGTGGACGCCACCGCCGCCGTGAACATGGCCGAAGGGTGGACCAATCTCGAACCCCGGACTTCGGTCGGAATGGTCAAGAGTTCCCTGGGCCTCGCCATTCCCGATGGCAACACCGACGGGGTGACCACCACCTTCGACATGAGCAGCACCAACATTCGCTGCGAGAGGGTGGGGCTCACGCTGAGTGCCACGCACCCCTTCCGTGGGGACCTGCGGGTCACGCTGACTTCGCCCTCGGGGACGGAGAGCGTGCTTGCCGAGCAGCACGGCGACGATAACGCCAACTATTTTTCATGGCAGTTCACCAGCACCCACCACTGGGGGGAGAACTCCGGCGGAATCTGGACCCTGCGGGTGGCGGATACCTCTCCCGGTTCGACCGGAACGCTGACCCTGGCCTCCCTCCAGATCTATGGCACCCCGGACGGACCCCAGAATCCGGCCCCCACGGTGCAGATCGTGTCGCCCAATTCCGGCGATTCTTTCAGCGTCGGCACCGAGGTCACGGTGGACGTCTCCGCCGACGACCTGACCCTGGAAGGGGCGCCTGGCGTGGTTGCGAGCGTGGAACTTCTCGACGGGGACGCCCCGGTCGGGACGGTCACCGAGGCGCCGTTCACCTTCTCCTTCACGCCGACCGAGGGCGACCACACGCTGACCGCCATCGCCACCGATTCGGAGGGGGCTTCCGCCATTTCCGCTGCCGTGACGATCATCATCGGAGACCAGCCTCCGAAGATCACCGATGCCGGGATTTCACCGTCGAGCCCCGCCTATTCGGACGAGCCGCTGTCGGTGGTGGACCTGACGGCTTCCGATCCGGAAGGCGACGAGATCACATTTTCCTACACCTGGGAATACTCGTCGGATGGCAGCAATTGGCAGGCTTCGTCGGAAACGGGGTCCACTCTTCCAGCGGCACCTGAAAACTCCGGCAAGCTCTGGCGGTGCCAGATCGTCGCCAGCGCCAACGGCTTGGAAAGCGATCCGTTCACGACCGGGACGGTCAATGTGCTGGATCGCCCCCAGATGGTGGTCGAAAGCGGTGCCACCTACGATTACCAGAGCAAGCTGGTGCTCCGTGGTACGCCCGCGGAGTACAGCCATTGGGCGATCGTCAATGAATTCAGCCAGGGCGTCGATGGCCCGGCGGAGTGGATGGAAATCCTGGTGGTGCGTGAGACCTCGCTCGTCGGCTGGTCGATCGGAGACTACGACTCCACCAAGCGGCTGACCTTCAGCGATGTGGAAACCTGGGAATCGGTGCCGGCCGGCACCTTGATCGTCATCTATTACGGGCTTTCCAAGGATACCATGCTGCCTGCGGATGATCGTGAGCTGGCGGGCGGATCCATGGTCATTTCCAGCAAGGACCTCAGCTTGTTCTCCGGAGAATGGCCGGGCTTCACCAACAGCGGGGATGCGGTCATTTTCCGCGACGACGAGGACACCGTGCAGACGGCCTTTTCCTGGGGCGCGGGAACCGGCCCCGGCCCGCATTTCAGCAACATCCAGAACAACAAGGCGATCTACTACGAGCTGGACAACACCGACGGGCTCGAGACCTCTTCGAACTGGACCGTCACCAATGCCGACCGCACGCCGACGAGCCCGACCGGTGCCGGTGTCACGCCCGCCCTCGGGAACCAACGCGACAATGCGGGCTTTGTGGCGGACCTCCGTGCCGCGGCCTTCGATTCTCCGGCCTTGTTCCGGCTGGCCGAGGGCACCTCGCTGCCGGAGGGCTTGACCCTCGACCCCAACACCGGGGCGATTTCGGGGTCCGTCACCGCTCCGCTGGGGCACTACGCGATCGAGATCGAGCGCTACAACGGTCTTGATGAAGTGGTCACCCAGAGCTTCACGCTGACGGTGGCCCAGACGGTGCCCTTCGCCACCTGGATCGCTGGCTATGCGCCGGTTGACACCACCCTCGGCGGCGATCCGGACGGTGATGGTCTCTCCAACCTGCTCGAGTATTACCTGGGTAGCGACCCCACCGCCCCGAGCGCCGGCCCGACCGGCTCCGTGGTGGAAAGCGAACTGGTCATGGATTTCCCTCACCTGAAATCCTCGACCGAGGGGACTCTGACCATCGAATGGTCCGATGACCTTGCGGAGTGGTCGAGCCTGGGGGTGAGCACCGAAGTGATCAGCGACGATGGGGATAGCGAGATGATCCGCGCAAGCGTGGATCAGGGCGATGGGCGCCGCTTCATGCGGCTCGGCATCGAGTAATCCCGCGCCAGCAGCCGTCAATCATCCCGTGACCGGGGTCACCCCCCGCTCACGGGAAACCTTGCGCATTTAGTTAAGCAAACTAAGATTTTAATGGAGTTGAAGTGAGGTTTGTGGAAGAACGGGACGTCCCCACCGGGAACCCCCGGCGTCACCCGCGCTAGTTCACCCACCCCTGGCCCTCCCCACCCCTTGGGAGGGCAACCCCCACATGACCCCATTTCCGTACGTAAGGACGGCCCTTGCGTGCTTGTTGCTGGCCCCCAGCCCGCTGCAGGCACAGAGCTGGGTTTCGTTCTCCGTGTCCCTCGATTCCGGCCAACCCGGCAACACTTATACCGGCTTCCACGAAGGAGGTGCCGGCGTCAACTCGGTGTATGCCATCGGCTTCCAGGCGCAAATCACGGATGTCGATGGCACCGCGTACGCCATGGACCCGCTGGTGACCTTTTGCACCGAACTGGCGGAACCGATCAGTGTTTCTTCCTACACCTTCCACCTCGCCCCCATGCAGTTGGCGGCCGCCGGACGGGCGGGCGAGGCCGGTACGGCCAGCTCCGGCATCCCGGCGGGCGGCATCGGGAACCTCCGCGCGGCACGGGCGCAGTGGCTGTTCGACCACTTCGCACCCTCGGAGATCCTCAGCGACTGGACCTACATCAGCAGCCAGCCGCTCACCCAAGCCTTTCAGCTGGCGCTGTGGGAGGTCACCCACGACTCCGATCTCAGCCTCAGCTCCACCAGTGGCGACATCTACGTGGGCACCCAGTCCAACACCACCCGCAACAACGCGATCAAGCTGGCGCAAAGCTGGCTGAACCAGCTCTCCACGGCCAACATCGACGAGACCTACGAGGCGCAGAACTACCACCTGTGGGTCCTCATCAACGAGTCGGGGAACCCGGACAACGGCTACGGCTACCAGGATATCCTGATCGCCTCGCGGATCGGATCGACCAATGACGGCGTGATCGTCGAACATATCGATCTGGTACCCGAGCCGGAAGTCGCGCTGCTGGGTGGGATCGGGCTGCTGCTGGTGCTGCGCCGGCGCCGTTGAGCAAAAAATGCGGATTCTGGCCGGATCCACCCAAGGATTAGATTGATTCCTCGCGGCGACGGGACCAAGCTACGGATCCCATGAAAACCATGATCGACCGTTGTTCCGCGGTCGGGCGCTTCAGCCATTGGATTGAAGTGCCTTCTCCCCCCTGTTCTCTCGCCGTGGGTGCCACCTGCGGTTGCGATCATTTCCTGTTGGAAAAAGAAATCGCCTCCCGGCTCAACCGCGCGGGTCGGTTCGACGGTGCCCGTTTTCACGAGTTCGATCCCCAGGATATCCGGCAACTCGCCGGTGATCCCGCGATCCGCAGCTACATCCTCGTCCGTGCGGGGCTGGCCGACTCCCGCTACAAGGAGTGGAACGATTACGAAAGGGTCCTGCGGGGACTCGCCTCCATCGGCGGAGTCGTGCTTTTCGGCTCGGCCGCGATGGATGCCACCCACGAGCTGCCGAACGTCTGCCGGGTGATGGTCGGGCACTGCGTCGCCTGTCAGGAAGCCGACGTGTCGGCTCGCATCGAGCCTCATCCGCATGAAGTTCGCGACATGGCGGAGCACATCTGCGGGGTGTTCGGGCAATGGCTGCTGCGCTTCGATGCCAGCCTGCCGCCCCGCGGCCACCTCATGAGCCATCAGGAAACGGAGGCCCTGCTCGGGACACGAAATCGCGCCGTCACCTGCTGATCCGCGCCCCGGCGTGGCGCCTGCGGAGGGCTGCCGACCCGTCCGGGCCGGCAGCGTTTGATGGCGGGCCGGCGTTTTTTCCCTCCGGCAGCTCGAAGGCTTTCACCACCGCCATGTGCTGCATCATCGGTGCGGCGGAATCCTCCTTCCGCGCGGGAGCGGGCGGGGGATCCCACAGCCGTGAATCGAAGACCATGCCGTGGGGAAAAGTTCGCCCGGCGAATTCCAGCGGCACGTGCAGACGTTCGAGTTCCGCGTCGGGCATTACCCAGTCGTAGGGCTTGTTGCGGTTCAGGTTGGTGTTCGAGTTCCCGTTCTGGTCCAGCGGCACCTGCGCGTCGGAAAAGAGCTGCTCCAGCACCTTGACCGCCGGCTCGTCGCGGTCGGTCGCGTTGAAATCGCCGCACAGCACCATGTAGTCGGCCGCCGGGAACTCGGCGGCCTGCCCGACCAGCACCCGGGCCTCCTTTTTCCGTGAGGCCCGCTTGCCGGAGCCGTGGAGGTGGACGCTGACCACGTGCAGGTCGATCGCGCCGGGGAGATCGATCGTTGCCCAGGCGAAATCCCGGTCAGGCACCTGCGGGTCCTGCCACTCGCCCGCGGCCGTGATCGGGTAGCGGCTGACCACTCCGCAGGGGATCGGGTCGTCGCCTTCCTCGATCATGAAATGAAAGTCCTCCCCGAACACGCGGTCCACCCAGGCCCGCGGCCCGCCGGCGTCCGGGACGTTGAATTCCTGGACCGCGACGATGTCCGGCTTGAGCGCCTGAAGGATGCGGTCACCCGCCTCCCGATAGCTCTGGCGATGGCCGCTGGTCAGATTGGCGGTGGCGATCACCACCCTCTCGCCCGCCGTCAGCAAGGCGGGCAGTGACAGGACGCCCATCAACCATGGCAGCAGGAGTTTCAATACCGCGCATTCAAGGCGATCGACCGCTTTCCGCAAGCGGCGAAATCGCCGGCTACAGCCAGCCGACCCGCTCGAAGGCGTGCCGGGCCCGGGCTTTGGCATCCTCGCGCAGCGGCTCGCCGTGGCCGACGATGACCGTTTGGAAATCCCAGGCCATCATCTGCCGGACCGACTTGCGGAAGGCCTCGGGGTTCCGCACCGCCACGCGCAACCGCCGCGAAGTGCCCGGATTTCGCTCCGCGCCAAGCCCGGCGCGCAGAAGCAGCTTTTGCCACGGATTTCCCGGCGAGGGAAAGTTCATCAGCAGGTCGCACACGATCAGCGTGCGGCTGGGGGCGTGGAAAAAAAGGTGCTCCGAAAACCCCGGCGCACCCTCGATCGGCAGGACTTCGATTTCCCCCTGCCATGACTCCGGCGCGGGCAGCAGCGGCTCGACCCGCCGCCCGATGTCGGCGAACCCGGGCGGTGCCAGGTAGATCGCCTCCGGAAACGCTCCGGCGCCTGCAGCGGCGAAGGTGTCGTGGTCCAGCATCGGATCCGTGATCCATGCCGGCCTGCCGAGCGCCCGGATCTCCGCCGCGTCGTCCTCGGAAAACGGAGCCGTCGAATGGATGACCAATGCGCCCGAGCCCAGTCGCATGACCGTGACGTGGCGGCCGATGTCCAGCCCGGCGAAGGCAAGCCGGTAGCTGCGGTGCCAGATATGGGGGCCGATCGCTTCCATCAATGAGCCACCCCTCGTGCGGGTGGGGGAGATTTCCAAGCATTTCCCCGGTGACCGGGGAATTTCCGAACGTTTCCGCTTTCCCGGACATGCCCACTTGGGAGGTTGTTCCTCCCCGTGCGCCCCGCCATGACCTTCCGCACCTCCGCCAAGTCCGCCGATCCCGTTTCCGAACAGCGGGAAGGGGATTTCGTCTGCCAACTGATCGGAATCCAGCCCGAGCTGAGGGCGTTCATCGGGCACCTGCTGCCGATCGTCGATGCGCGGGCTGACGCGCTGCAGGAGGTGAATCTCCTGCTATGGAAAAAGCGCGAGTCCTTCGAGCCGGGCACCAGCTTCAAGAACTGGGCCTTCACCTGCGCCCGCTTCGTGGTGATGAGCCGGCAAAAGAAGGCCCGCCGGGACCGGCGGTTGGTTTTCAGCGACGAACTGATCGAGCGGCTGGCCGAGGAATTCGAGCAGGCCGACCCGAGCATGGAAGAACGCCTGCCGGCCCTCCGGCGCTGCCTGGAAAAGGTGCCGGAGACCGAACGCCGGCTGCTGCTGGACCGCTATTCGGAGCACGGCGCGGTCACCCGCCACTCCGAACGCAGCGGCCGCAGCGCCGCCGCCCTGCGGGCCATGCTTTTCCGCCTGCGGATCGCCCTGCGGAAATGCGTCGAGCGTGAACTCCAGAACCACCCCCTCTCCCCATGAACCGCCGTCAGTTCGAGGAACTCGTCGAGAGACAGATGGAGGGCATGTGCTCCGAGGCCGAATTCAGGGCCTTGGAAGAGGAGCTTCAGCAATCGCCCGAGAAACGCCGGCAGTATCGGGAGGCGCACCTGCTTCACGAGATGCTTCATCTTGAGGCCACCGGAGCCTCGGCCACGCTGACCTCCACCCATGTCATTCCCGTCGATGAAATCCTCCGTCGCCAGCGCCGCAAATCGGTGCGCCTCGCCCTGGCCGCCGCGGCGGTGGTGATGTTGGCGGCGGCCCTGGCCCTGCACCTTGTCCAATCCCGCACGGTGGCACCGCCCCTGACGATCGTGGCCGCGCCGAACTCGCAGTTTTCGATGAGCGATCCCAGTGGGCGTCCGCTCTCCGCCGCCGAATTGTCGCCGGGAAGCCGCGTGACGCTTGATCAGGGGACGCTGAAGCTCGACTTCGAAAGCGGTGTCGCCGCCATCATTCAGGCGCCGGCGGAATTCGTGTTCGAGAACCGCCAGTGGGTCCGTTTCATCCAAGGCATGGGACGGTTTCATGTGCCCCACCAAGCCACCGGTTTCCGCGCCACGGGCAGCAGCTGGCAGGCGGTCGATCTCGGCACCGACTTCGGGATCATCGACCGCCCGGACAAAGACCCGCAGATTCATGTCTTCGAGGGCAGGGTGGCCGTCACCGCCCGCACCGGGCTGCGTGATTCCAAGACGCTCGCGGCTGGTTCCGCTGTTCGCGTGGCCTTGAATGGGAAACTCCGGCCGATCCGGGTGGATCCCGATCTTTTCTATCAACATCTGCCGGACGATCTGCCCTATGTCCGGCTCGGATTCGAACCCGGTGCCGACGGCTCCCTGCACGCCGTCGGAACCCATCCGGAAGCCGCCTCCATGAAGGTGAAGCCGCTACGCGGCGTCCGGTGGGTGCGGGGACCGCACGGCATGGCGGCCTCCTTCGCAGGGAAGCGGATGCAGGTCACCACCGATTGGCGGGGGGTTGATGGCCGGGCTCCGCGGACTATCAGTGCCTGGATCCGGACCGATCCCGGGCAGCCCTGGCGCCAGTATCAGACCATCGTCGCCTGGGGAGATCCCACCATCGGCCTGGCCGCCAAGAGCGAGCTGCTCCTGCTCCAGCCGTCCAAGGACGCGCCGACCGTGCTGCGCTTTTCCTTGGACCAATACATCTTTTCCGGCAGCACCGATCTGGCCGACGGAAAATGGCACCACGTCGCGGCGAGCTTCCACGTCAACACCGAGGGCAAGGACCGCCCGGTGGTTCGGCTCTATGTCGATGGCCGGCCGGAAGAGCTCGACCTGGAGCATTCGTCGATCGAACCGCGGCGGATCGTCGGGCCGATGACCCGCACCCGCGGCAAGGCCTCCATGCCGGTGGTCGTCGGCTTCACCGACCGCCCGGAGCGTGGCCGCGGATTCCGCGGTGAAATCGACGAGGTCACGATTTTCGAGGCCTCGCTCGGAGCGGACCGGATCCGCCGCCTGGCGGAGGAGTGAAACGACCGCTCAGCGGGCGTCGCGCAGATAATCGATCCAGTCCTGCTTGGTCTTGATCCCGCCCTGGCCTTCCCAGCCGAAGCCGGTCGACCACGCGATGCGCCCTTGGTCGTCGGTCTTCGCGATGACCAGCGACTGCACGTCCTCGCCCGCGCCCTGGGCCGTGGTGGTCACCACCTGCGCCGGGTCGACCACGACACCGGTCCCGAGTCCGAGGTCGTCCAAGGTTTCCCACAAGGCGAAGCGGCCGGTGGCAGGCGAGGCGATGAAATCGGCCTCGGCCGTCTGGTGCTTGAGGCCGATCGCCACTTCGAACACGCCCGGTCGGCCATCGATGGTGAAGGACGAAACGCAATCGATCAGGTGCCTGCCCATGACGATCGTGACCCGCTTCGTCTCCCGGGCCACGCGGCCGTCGGGCAGCGGGTTTTCGTAGGAAAGCTCGAACACGCCCTGATCGGGACCGTCCTCGAGAATTTTGAAGCTCGCCCAGGTTTCCAGGTTGGCCGGCTTGCCGTCGATCCACAGTGCGATTCCCCCGCAGCCGCGGGTGTCGCCCACCTTGTAGGCGTCATAGCCCTCGCCTTGGTCGGCATGGTAGGTCTTCGCGCCCCATTCCGCGCGCTTCGAAGCTTCGGCGGTCTGGTACTCGGTGAGTTGGGTCACGTCCTCAAGGTACCACTTGTCCAGCACCGGGTAGGGGACGCGCTTGAGCCAGGCATCGATGCCGCCATCCTCCGGGCCCGACCGCAGCGCGGGGCCGTAGGCGCGGAAGGCCACCTTGTCGTTTTCAAAGGCGAAGTCGTCCATGCGTTCCGGCACGTATCGCACCACCACGCGCGGGGTTTCCCGCAGGAAACGATCGGGCAGCTTCACACCCTCGAAGCTCGCGAGGTCGGGCCGGGCCTTGGAGGGATCGAGGCCGCGGACGATTTCCGAGCCGGCCAGCAGCAGGGCACCGGTGCCGTAGACCTCCGTCGATGGCGGACCGGCGGCGTCCGGCCGGTCGCCGATGCGCTGGACGAAGCCGAGCATGCCGTCCTGCTGGATGCAGCCCTCCAGCGCCTGCCAGCCCTTTTCGAGGGCGGGCTGGAAGATATCTTTTTCCAGCAGCCCGCGGTTGAGGCCCCAGGCCATGCCATAGACGAAAAACGCGGTGCCGCTCGCCTCGCCGACCTTGCCATCCGGGTCGAGCAGGCTGGTGCGCCAGAGGCCGTCCTTGTTCTGCAGCTTCACCAGCGCATGCATCATGTCGTGGTAGAGGCCCAGATATTTCTCCCGCGAGGGATGGTCGGCGGGCAGGTAGTCGAGCACGTGCACCAGGCCGCCGATGACCCAGCCGTTGCCGCGCGACCAGAATACCTTGTGGCCGCCCTCCGACCGGTGGTCGAAGAACCTACGGTCCCTGTAGTAGAGGCAGTGCTGCGGGTCGTAGAGGATGTCGGTGCAGGTCCACCACTCGCGGTCGGACCACTCGAGGAAACGATCGTCGCCGGTGATTTCGCTGAGATGCGCCCACACCGGCGGTGACATGAAAAGCGTGTCGCACCAGGAAAAGGTGAAGGTCCCGCCCGAGTCGGACACCGCCGGCTTGCCCAGCAGCTTGGCTTTGATCTGGTCGAAGCGCTGGATCGTCGGCTTCAGCTTGGCGAGGTCGCGGTCCATCTCGTAGAGCCCCAGCCACGCCTGCATCACCGCGTGATCGTCCGGATGCAACACCAGCTTGCCGGGCTCGTAGTCGACCCGCTGGCCGAAATCCTTCACCGCCTCCAGGTATTTCGTTTCCCCGCTCACCTGATGGAGCTGCAGCAGGCCGAGAAAATACGGGGCCTGCGTCCAGTCGGTGATGGGATGGTCGGAGGGGTGCTCGAGCTGCCAGTCGGCGGCCCGTTTCATGTCGGTGAGCACGCCGTCGGTAGTGAGTTCCGCCGTTGCGGCGGTGCCCATGGCCGCGGCGAGAGCGATTGATGGGAAAGGATTCATAGCCGGGCTGGAGGGTGGCCCCTTTGTCCGCCGGAGGCCAGCCGATCCGGGAAAAAACGCGCCGCGGGTCGTGCCGGGCTATTCCTCCACCGGGTCCAGGTTGTCATCCAGCGGGTTCATGTGGGGCATGAGCAGGTGGACCAACCCGAGGATCACCAGGTAGGCGGATCCGGCCACTAGGAAAGCCCAGAAGAAGCCGGTGTTGCCGGCTTCGTCGAGAGCCTTGCCCAGCGCGTAGCTGCTGACCATTCCGGCCAGCGCGCCGACCATGCCGCCGATGCCCACCACCGAGGCGGTCGCCTTTTTCGGAAACACGTCGGACACCAGCGTGAAGATGTTGGCGGACCACGCCTGGTGGCCGGCGGCCCCGATGCCGATGAGCACGATCGCCACCCACTTGATGTCGGTCACCGCCACGTAGCAAACGGGCAGGATCATCAGCGCGCAGATCAGCAGCGTCATCTTGCGGGCCTTGTTGGTGGACCAGCCTCGGCCCAGAAAGTTGCCGGAAAGCCAACCGCCGAAAATGCTGCCGGTATCGGCGATGGCATAGATCACGAAGAACGGCGCACCCATGTGCTTGATGTCCACCTCGAACTTGCGGGCCAGGAAGATGGCGCCCCAGAACAGGTAGAACCACCACACGGCATCGGTGACCTTTGCCAGCGCGAAGGCCCAGGTCTGGCGCTTGGGCAGGACCTTCGACCACGACAACGGCGTGACCTTCGCCTCCGTGACCGAGTCGCTGTTGATGTAGGCCAGTTCCCCGGCCGGCAGTTTCGGGTGCTCCTCCGGCTTGCGGTAGGTTTTGAGCCACAGGATGACCCAGATCGCGCTCAGCGCCCCGGTGATCAGGAAGGGATAGCGCCAATGCATCAACTCGCCCTGGCCGCGCTCGCCGCCGCTCCAGGAAACGCAGGCCGCGATCACCAGCGGTGCGGCGATGGCGCCGATGGAGGTGGCCGCGTTGAAGATGCCGGTGGCAAAGGCGCGCTCCTTTTTCGGGAACCACTCGGCGGTGGTCTTGATCGCGGCGGGGAAGTTGCCGGATTCCCCGAAACCGAGGCCGAAGCGGGCGAGCGAGAAACCGATCAGGCTGAATCCACGGCCGATGGTGGCGTGCAGCATGCCGCAAAGGCTCCAGATTCCGATCGAAAGCACGTAGCCCTTGCGCGTGCCGAGACGGTCGATGATGCCCCCCATGCTCAGCATGCCGATCGCGTAGGCGATCTGGAAAGCCACGAGAATCTTGCCGTAATCCGCGTTGGTCCACCCGAACCATTCAATCAGTTCGGGCGACAGGATGCCCATCAGGCTGCGGTCGAAGTAGTTGATCGAAGTCGCGGCGAAGAGCAGGGCGAGGATCCGGTAACGGTAGCGACCGGCTGGCTTCAAGGAATCGGACATGGGTTTGGGCGGCTGGGGCTTTTAAAAGGTTGTCCTACAGCTTTCGGGCTCCACCCATCCCGCGGCAAGGTTCAAATCGCCGACAAGCGGGGGAGTGTGTCAGCCTCCCTCCGGACGGCGTCGTCTCCGTGGTCTGCGGAGCGGGGGAGCCGGAATCCCATGCGATGATTCAGGGAGGAAACGGCAAGAAAGTGAGGGACAGAGGGCGCGGTCCGGACGCAGGGTAGGGCATGGAATCGAGCTGGCTGCATCCTCGCGAGGAACTGGTCCGCACCATGGCCCGGATCTACCGCTACAACATGACCACCACCTCGGGGGGAAATCTTTCCATCCACGACCCGGACGGCAGCATCTGGATCACCCCCTCGCGCCTCGACAAAGGGCGGCTGCGTGCCTCGGACATGGTCCAGGTGTTTCCCGACGGGAGCCGGGAGGGAACGGTCGCCCCCTCGTCCGAGTTTCCCTTCCACAAGGCGATCTACCGCCGGCGGCCCGACATCCGCGCGGTCGTCCACGCCCATCCCGGCGCGCTCGTTGCCTACAGCATCTGCCGCCAGATGCCGGACCTCCGCGTCCAGAGCCATGCCTACGAGGTCTGCCGCAAGATCGCCTATGCGGACTACGCCCCTCCGGGCAGCGATGAACTCGGCGACAACATCGCCGACGCCTTCGCTGGTGGAGCCGATTGCGTGATGTTGGAGAATCACGGGGTGGTGGTGGGCGGCAGCGACCTCCAGGATGCCTTCCAGCGATTCGAGACCTTGGAGTTCGTCGCCCGCACCTTGATTCACGCCCACCGGCTCGGCTCGATCACCTCCGTGCCCACGGAAATCCTGCGCCACCCGCCGCGCGCGGAGTTCGGCGTGCTGGTGGACCGGGCGCCCTGCAACCGCGAGCGTGAGCTGCGCGGCGCGATCTGCGATTTCGTCCGCCGCTCTTATGAGAAGCGGCTGCTCATCAGCACCGCAGGTGCCTTTTCCGCCCGGCTCGATGGAAACGAATTCGTCGTCACGCCGCACCGCCGGGACCGGATGGAAATCGAGCGCGACAAGCTGGTGCGGACGCGAGGTGGCAGCTGCGAGGCCGGCGGTCAGCCCTCGCGCGCGGCACTGCTGCACGCCCGCATCTACGAGCGACATCCGGACGTCGGCGCCGTGATCCTCGCCCAGCCCGCCGCGGCCAGCGCCTACTGCGTGAGTTCGGCCGAGCTTTCGACGCGGACCATTCCGGAAAGCTACCTGGTGCTCCTCGACGCGCCGAAGGTCCCGTTTTCCTGCATCGTGAACGATGCCGATGCGCTCGCCGACCACATCGACCTCAAGCGGCGGCCGGTGATTCTGATCCAGAACGAGGGTGCGCTCATCGTCGGGCGCGACCTGTTGGATGCCTTCGACCGCCTTGAGGTCCTCGAAGCCACCGCCGAAGCCCTGCAGCTGAGCCAGTCGCTCGGCGAGCTGGTCCCCATGCCCGACCAGGCCCTTGCCGAGTTGCGCGAGGCCTTCGGGATGGACGAATGAAAAAGCGGCAGCCCCCGCCGGGGATGCCGCTTCAAAAAAATCGACCGGCCTGTTTCAGGCGCGCCGGCGGCGGAGCATTCCGAGCATGCCCAGTCCGCCCAGCAGGGCGACCGAGGGCTCGGGTACCACGGAGAGCAGCCCGGTGGCTTCGTCGAACTGATAGATGCCGGAGGACCAGGTGTCGTCGCCGTTGTCGGTGAAGCCGGCCACGGTGAAGGTGGAGCCATAGGTTTCCGCGAGGGTCGCGTTGTCCACCAGCTGCCAGCTGTCACCCAAGGTCGTGCCGGCACCGGTCAGGTCCAGGATGAAATCACCGTTCAAGCTCAGCACGCCCGTGCCTGAGATGCTGTTGTTCACGCCCGCTGAACCGATCAGGAAGTTGAATACCGCATCGTCGGCAAAAGTGGCGAGGCTCTGCACGTTGTTGAGCGACAAGTTGCCATTGAAGGTGCTCGAGGGGCTGCTGAAGGTCACCATGCGGGCGGTCGAGCCGCTGCCGTTGGCCATTACGGTGATCGAGGAGTTCCCGGAGATCGCCGAGGCAATGTCGAATCCTCCCTGGGCGGCGACGCCCATACCGGTGGGGCCGACGCTGATGTTTCCGGCGAGGGTGAACGAATCGCCATCTCCTTGCCCGTGTCGGAGCTGACCACCGTTGACGATCAGGTTTCCGACCGTGATCACCGCGCCGGTGCCACTGCCCTTCCACATCAAGGCTTCGTTGTTGACGCCCGAGAAGGATGCGGACCCGGAAATGGTCAGCGAATCACCCGCGAAGGTGAAGCTCGCATTGGTCGCGTTCGGCGTGCGGAGGAGGAAACCGTTGTTCGCATAGTCGTTGCCAGCGGTCGGGGCGGCCGATGAATCCCAGGAGCCGGCCGAGTTGAAGGACGAAGCTCCGAACCCGTCGCCACCGGTCATCACGACGGACGCCGCAAAGGCGGGGGTGGCCAGCAGGGTAGCTAAGATGAAGCATGCTTTCATGGAGGGGTTTTCTGGTGGGGTTGGCTGTTCAATAACCGCATGAGAAACGATTCTTGTTTCACTGCGATGAGTCGCATTAAAGGGGTGTCGATCTCTCGGCGTCAACCCGATTGGAGGTGCCCACACCAAAGTGGGGGGATGGGTCCCCCGACAGGGGCCGGGGAAATAAAAACGGCATCGACCCGGCGTTATGGGGGACGCTGGCGTGCGGTCTCTGCGACCGAGGCGGCGAGCGTGTTTCACCCGTCCAAGGGGGAATCCTAACGGCGAATCAGGATGACGTAGTCGAGGGTGCGTCCCGGCAGGGCGATCGTTTCGCCGGCCTTGGCCTGCTTGGACCACACCGCGGCATCGGCAAGCCACAGGTCGTGGCCGCGCCAGCGGGCGGGCCCTTCGGATCGGGTGAAACCGAGGCCCTGAAGGTCGGCCGAAAGCGCCCTGGCGGCTTCCACCCGCGCCGGGTCCGGGGTCCGCAGCACCATGGCCGGGAAGGTGCCGGTCGAGTGCATCACCATCACCGTGGCGTCGGCTTTCAGGGTGAAGGTCAGGTCGGTCTTCTTGGTCGGATCGGAGAGTCGCTTGGTCGAGATCCACGAAGCGCCCTCGATCTCCCTGGGCAACTCATCGAAGGTATTGTCCGAGGAGCCATCGACCATGGCCCATCCGGCAACTCGGCGGCGGCGTCTTCGGCCGGCTTGAGGTCGGAGGAGCCGAGCACCGCTCCCTGGCGGAAAGCCCAGTCGTCGAGCAGGCGCACTTCGCGGGCGGGCTCGGCATGGCCCGCGGACACAAGCGCGAGCAGGACGGTGGCAGCGGGAAAAAATCGGCCGGTCATGGACGGGAGTGTTTCACGACGCTATCGGGACGCCGGGTGAAGTCACCCCCCTTTGCGGGAGGGTGAGGGCCTTTCGCTTCACCTCCAAAAGAAACGCCGTCGACCCGGCAGCGGATCGACGGCGAGAAGTCGGGCTGAGTGAAAGTTCAGTAGCCGCGCTTGTCTTTTTCGTTGCCCACGGCGTAGCCACCCGCTCCGCCCACGGCGGCGCCGAGCGCGGCACCTTCCGCGGTGCGGCCCGACTGGTGGCCGATAATGCCTCCGGCCGCGCCGCCGATGAGGGCGCCCGTGGCGGCGTCGCGTTGGGCATTCGAGTAGCCCGGCCCGCAGGAGGTGACGAGAAGGCCGGCCGAGGCGGTGACGATGCTGGCAAGGACAAGACGAAGGTTTTGGATGTTCTTCATAACACCGGATCCTTTCGCCAGCGGCATGCCAAGAGCGCGCGGGCGGGCGATCCCACGGTGGCAAGCGCCCGGCCGGTAGCTTTTCCGGCGGCTGCGGGCCGGGGATCATTGCAAATCCCGAGATAGCCCGTGCAACTAGCACGGCCCATGAAGCGCGATGGTCGCTGCGGGCCCCGGCGCAGCAAGGATTCGGAGGAAGGAACGTTCCCTGCGAAAAGCTAAGCCCCGGCGATCCGCCGAAACCGGAGCGGAGCCGATCCACCAAACCGATCCCACCCATAACGAACATGAAAACGATTTCGAACCGATTCGCACTGATGGCCGTGTCCCTGACGCTCGGCATGTCTCTGCCGCCGGCCCTCGCCGCCGAGGGCGACATGGATCCGAGTACGTCCAAGGATATGCCCATGGACAACTCCAAGGATATGACTCCGGACAAGGAATCCGGGACCGCCATGAAAGAGGGTGCCATGGAGGACAACGAGATGGCCGAAACCATGAAAAAGGATGCTGCCCGAACGACCGCATTCGCCGACGTGACCGAGCTGGTCGCCGCCATCGAGCCGGTGAGCGGCAGCAACGTGAAAGGCTCGGTCCTTTTCGAGAAGGTGTCCGGCGGGGTCAAGGTGACCGCCAAGGTGGGCGGTCTCGAGCCGAACTCGAAGCACGGCATCCATATCCACCAGTTCGGCGATATCACCGCCGCCGATGGCACCAGCGCCGGAGGTCACTACAATCCGGAGGGAAATGACCACGCGCTGCCCACCGAGTCCAAGCGCCACGCGGGCGACCTCGGCAACCTCGAAGCCGATGACGATGGCAACGCCACTCTGACCCTGACCGTGGACAACATTTCGCTGACAAGCGGCAAGGACCCGATCGTGGGCCGGGCCGTGATCATCCACGAAAAGGCCGACGACGGCGGCCAGCCGACCGGCAATGCCGGCAGTCGCATTGGAGCGGGCGTGATCGGCATCAGCTCACCCGGCGACGACAGCGGGGAGAGCGCGATGGCCAAATGACGTCTTTCTTCCATTCCCTCACGGGCTGGCCGCCCCGGTCGGCGGCCGGCCCGTCTCCTTCACTCCGCGGTCGGCGGGGAAACGATCGTCCGCGCGAATCCTCCGTCGCTGCCGGCACGCCTCGGCCCCACCCGACCATGATTCAGAACCTCCAAGAGCTTTACTTCAGCCGTCTGCGGGACCTCTACAGCTTGGAAAACCAGCTGTCAGCGGCCTTGCCGGGGCTGTCGCGGCAGGTTTCGGATCAATCGCTGAGCCGCCTGATCCGAGCCCGCCTCGAGCGGGGCGTCCGTCAGTTGGCCCGGATCGAGCGTCTGTGTGCCCGGCATCTCATTTCGCCAAAGGGCGAGGACTGCGTCGCGATGGGGGGCCTGATCGACGAAGCGGGACGACATGCGGCGGGCAGCGTCCCCGGCGAAGTGCGCGATGCGTTGATTCTCGTGTCGCTGCTTCAATTCGGCCAATTCGAGGAGGCTGCCTACCGGGTGGCGGAGAAGTTCGCCGCTTCCCTCGATTTCGGCGACGATGCCGGCGTGCTGGCGGAATCGCTGGCGGAGAAGTGTTGCTGCCAACGCGCGGCGGCCGATTTTGCGGAGGTCGATTTTTCCGACGACTCCGGCTGATTCAGACTCGGCGGGGATTCTCCTTTGCGACGGCACCGCGGCTGTTAGCGTCGGGGGCGAATGGATCCGTTCGTGCTCGAATTGCTCGCCACTTCCTTTCGTGGCGGGGCCAGTGACGTGTTTCTGGTGGAAGGGGAACGCCCCCGGGTCCGCCAGGATGGCGAGGTGATCATCGCCCACGGCGAAGCCCTCGACCCCGCTTCGATCAGCGCCATCTGGAAAGCCTGCGGGCTGGATCCCGAACATGTCGCCGACGGCGATGCCAGCTTCGTGGCCGAGGGCATCGGGCGGCTCCGCGTCAACGTCTACCGTACGCTCGGCCGAATGGCCGTGGTGATGCGCCCGATCAAGAGCGAGATTCCCGAATTCGGTGACCTCGGTCTGCCGGGCGAAATGTTGGAGAGATGGGTCGAGCGACGCTCGGGCCTGATCCTCATTTGCGGACCGACCGGCTCCGGCAAGTCCACCACGGTGGCCGCCTGCCTGGAGTGGATCAACCGCCACCATTCTCGCCATATCGTGACGCTGGAGGATCCCATCGAGTACCTCTTCAAGAATCAGCGGTCATTCTTTTCCCAGCGGGAAATTCACCGCGACACCGGGGACTTCGACCTGGCCCTGCGGCAGTCGCTGCGACAGAACCCGGACGTCATCTTTTTCGGGGAAATCCGCGATCCTGGCTCGGCCCTTTCGGCCCTGCGCGCCGCGGAAACCGGCCACCTCGTCATCTCCACGCTGCACGCCGCTGGCGTTTCAGGCGTGCCGATCGCCATCGAGCGCCTGACCCGCTTGCTCGGGGCGGAAATGGCGGGCACCTCCTACCTGCTCGCCTCGCAGCTGATCGGCGTGATGGCCCAGCAGCTTCTGCCGCGGCTCGATGGAGGCGTGGTGCCGATGCTCGAATACTTCGAGAACGTCGCCTCCACCCGACGCCTCATCGGAGAAAACCGCGTGTCCGAGCTGCGCGACCACGTCGATAACGGCGACGCCCGCACCGCCTGCGCGTTCCTGCGTTATCTCGTCGCAGCGACGCAGCAGAACATCATCGACCGCGATACCGCCCGCTCGGCCTGCGACCGGCCGCAGGACTTTGATCGGGCGATGCGAGGCTTTTCCTGATCCATCCCATGAGCGAACCCAAGGAAATCTCCGACTACCTCCGCCAGACCGTCGAGCTGGGCGGGTCCGACCTCCACCTCTCCGGCTGGGCGCCGCCAGCCGCCCGCGTATCGGGATCGATGGTGCCGCTTGAGGACTTCCTGTTCGACCCGGAAACGGTGGCGTCGGTGATCGACCAGTCGCTCAGCGAGAAACAACGCGCCGACCTGGAGGAAAACCTGGAACTCGACTACGCCCTGCAGCTCGAGAACGTCGGCCGTTTCCGCGGCAACGTCCACGTGGTGCGCGGACACCATGAGGCGGCTTATCGTTTCATCCCCGAGGAGATCCCGGAACTCGACAACCTCGGCCACCACTCGACCGTGGCCGACCTCTGCAACCTCCGGCGCGGACTCATCCTGGTGACCGGCATCACCGGCTCCGGCAAGACCACCACGCTCGCCGCGATGCTCAGGCGCATTTCCGAGACCCGCTCGGGCGTGATCGTGACCATCGAAGACCCGATCGAGTATGTCTTTTCCCATAACTCTTGCCTCATCAAGCAGCGGGAGGTCGGCCGGGACACCAAGGGCTTCCCGATCGCGCTGCGCCAAGCCCTGCGCCAGGATCCGGACGTGGTCGTCGTCTCCGAGTTGCGGGATCTGGAAACGATCCGCATCGCCTTGACGGCGGCGGAGACCGGCCACCTCGTGCTCGCCACCTTGCACACGGTCGATGCTCCGCAGACCATCGACCGGCTGGTCGATGTCTTCCCGCCCGAGCAGCAGCAGCAGATCATCACCCAGCTCGCCGGCGTGCTGGAGGGCGTGATTTCCCAGCGGCTCATCCCCCGCGCCGATGGCGAGGGCCGCGTGCTCGCCTCGGAGGTGATGCGCGCCACCCACGGCATCCGCGCCTGCATCCGCGAACGCAAGATCGAGCAACTGGTCGGCTTGATGGAGATCTCGTCGCGCGAGGGCAACCGGACCATCGACCAATCGATCAAGGTCCGGCTCCAGCAGGGCTACATTACGCTGGAGGAAGCCCTCTTCCACGCCCGCGAGCCGCGGAACTTCGAATAGGACATCACAGCCGTGGCAGGGTCAGGCCGCCGTCGATCAGGATCGTCTGGCCGGTTGAGTAGGGGAAATCGAAGCGCGCCAGCGCGGCGACCGCCTTGCCGACATCTTCCGGCGTTCCCCAGCGCGGCGTGACGCAGAGGCCGTCGGCGATGAGTTGGTCATACTTTTCCGTCACGCCGGAGGTCATGTCGGTGCGCGTGATCCCCGGCCGCACCTCGTAAACCGGCAGCCCGAATTCCCCGAGCCGCGCGGCGAAGAGCTGGGTGACCATCGCCAGGCCGGCCTTGCTCACGCAGTACTCGCCGCGGTTCACCGACGCCACGGTGGCGCTGATCGAGTTGACGTTGACGATGCAGCCCTGGAACGAGTCGTCGGCCTGCTTCTGTTCGATCATCCAGTTCGCCGCGGCCTGGGTGAGGAAGTAGGGGCCTTCGAGATTGATGGAAACGAGGCGCCGGAAGCTTTCGGTCGTGGTTTCCAGCACGTCCTTCCGCTCGGTGGGGGCGACGCCCGCGTTGTTGACGAGCATGCCCAAGCCGCCGAAGTGCGAGCGGATTTTCTCCAGAATACTACGACGATCCTCGGAGTTCCCGACGTCGCCCTGGCAGTAGATCGTTTCCGGCGCGCCGGCCTGCCGGATCCGGTCGAGCACGTCGGTTACCTGCTCCTCGGGCCGCATGCCGTTGATGGCGATGCAGTGTCCTTCCTTCGCGAGCGCGAGCGCGATGCCGAGTCCGATGCCACGGCTGCCGCCGGTGATGAGAGTGATCATGAGGGGAAAAAGGAGCACAGGCGCCCCGCCTGTGAAAGGTTCAGGCTGTCATTCAGGGTTCAAGAGCCGGCACCTCAAGCCATCGCCTCTCTTCACTCGACCGCAGCCCGAGCTCGGCGAGCTGCACGCCCTTCGCGCCTTCGAGCAGGTTGTAGTGCCACGGCTCGTCGAGCACCACGTGGCGGAGAAACATCTCCCACTGGGTTTTGAAGGCGTTGTCGTAGGTCTCCTGCTCGGGCACCTTGCTCCAGCCTTCGAAAAAGTCGATCGGCTGCGGGATGTCGGGATTCCACACCGGGCGCGGGGTGTTGCCGTAGTGCTGGATCCAGCAATCGCGCAGCCCGATCACCGCGGAGCCCTTGGTGCCATCGACCTGCATGGTGAGCAGATCGTCGCGGCGGACGCGGACGTTCCAGGATGAGTTGAAGTGGCAAATGATGCCGTTCTCGAGTTCGAAAGTACTATAAGCGGAGTCGTCGGCCGTGCAGCGGTAGGGCTGGCCGGCCTCGTCGATCCGCTCGGGAATGTGCGTCGCGGCGAGGGTGGAGACGCTTTTCACCGGGCCGAAGAGGTTGTCGATGACATATCTCCAGTGGCAGAGCATGTCGACGATCAGGCCGCCGCCATCCTCCTTGCGGTAGTTCCACGATGGGCGCTGGGGCGGGACGGTGTGGCCTTCGAAGACCCAGTAGCCGAACTCGCCGCGGACCGAGAGGATGTCGCCGAAGAAGCCGTTCTCCTTGAGCCGCGTGAATTTCACCAAGCCGGGAAGCCACAGTTTGTCCTGCACCACGCCGTTCTTCACGCCGGCATCGCGGCAGATCTGGTAGAGCTTGTAGGCGTCCTCGGTTTTGATCGCGGTCGGCTTTTCACAATAGACATGCTTGCCGGCGGCGGCGGCCTGTTTGACGGCATCGAAGCGGCGCAGGGTGCTCTGGGCATCGAAGTAGATCTCGTAGGCCGGGTCGTTCATCACCGAGTCGAGGTCGGTGGTGTATTTCTCGACCGAGGTCTTTTCGACGAGCGTCTTGAGCTTGGTCTCGTTGCGGCCGACGAGGATGGGGTCGGGCATGATGGTCTCGGTGGGCGAGACTTTGACGCCGCCTTGCTTGATGATGGCGTCGATCGAGCGCAGCAGGTGTTGGTTGGTGCCCATGCGTCCGGTGACGCCGTTCATGATGATGCCGATGCGATGTGTTTTCATAAAAAGGAACACAGGCGTTCCGCTCGTGAATCAAGGGAACTCAACATGTGCTTCAAAGGCCCGAACGATGCGCCGGAGATACTCATCCGGATCATGGGACCACCAGCGGTGGGAGAAGATCTCGACTTCGATCCAGCCGTTGAAACCGGTGGCTTCGACCTGGCGGCGGATCCCCTTGATGTCGATGCAGCCCTCGCCCATGAGGCCGCGGTCGTTGAGAAAATCCGCGGTGGGCGTGAGCCAGTCGCAGACATGGAAGCCGATGATGCGCTTCCCGGCGCGCTGGATTTCGGCCTCGAGGTTCGGGTCCCACCAGAGGTGATAGACATCGGCGGCGATCCCGATTTCGGGCGGGGAGCCGAGGCGGTCGAGAAGGTCGTTGGTTTGGCCGAGGGTGTTGATGGCGCTACGGCAGTCGGCGTACATCGGGTGGAGCGGCTCGATGGAGAGCCTCACGCCCGTGGCGCGGCCGTGGTCGAGACAGGCGGCGAGACCTTCCTCGATGTGCTTGCGGGATTCGCTGAGCGGAAGCTCGGGCTTGGCGCCGCAGACAAGGACGACCTGCGGGGCGCCGATGGCGGCGGCTTCGTCGAGAGCGCGGAGGTTGTCGTCGATGGCGGACTGTCTTTCCTGCGCGCTGAGATAGGGGAAGAACCCGCCGCGGACGAGGGAGACGGCGCTGAGGCCGTGGTCGTCGAGGATGCGCCGGGACTCGTTGAGTGACCGGCCTTCAAGCCACTGCCGCCAGACGCCGATGCCTCGCACCCCGGCGGCGCGGTATTTCGCGGCGGCGGTGGGGAGGTCCCACGACTTGGTGGTGATGGTGTGGATGGCGAGGCGGTGCACGGGGGAGGAGGAGTGGCTTGGAACGATTCACAGGCGGGACGCCTGTGCTCCTTTAGAAGAAGGTGAGATAAGGGGCTTTCTGAATGAGGCGCTGGAGGTAGACGGCGAGTTCCATGACGTGGTAGTCGCCCCACATGCTGGACTCGCCGTAGGGGACCTTGTCGGGCTCGGGGCGATGGTCCCAGCCGTTGGGGTGGTGGTAGATGCTGTGGAGCAGCAGGCCGTGGTGGGCGGGGTCGGCGCTGGCGTAGGCCTCGGAGAAAAGGCTGGCGGCGGTGACGAGGGCGGCCTTTTCGAAGCGTTCGGCGGCATCCGATTCACAGGCGGGACGCCTGTGCTCCTTTAAATATCGGGCGAGGCGGAAGAGGCCTTGGGCGGTGATGGCGCTGGCGGAGGAGTCGACGGGTTCCCACTCGTTGAAGGGATCGGCGGGCTGGCTGAGGTCGAGCCGGTGGGAGTTCGGGCCGGCCTGGTCCCAGTAACTGATGCCGTCGGCGGCGGTGTTTTCGATGAAGTTCTCCGCGATGGCGGTGGCGGCGCGGAGCATGAGCGACTCCCATTTTTCCCGGCCTCCGAAGGGTTCGAGCGCAGCGTCGGAGAGGGTGGCGAGGAGTTCGAGTTCCTCGGCGAATCCGAGCATCGCCCAGGCCTGGCCGCGGGTCCAGGTGGAGAAGCCGGTGTAGCCTTGCTGCGAGTTCGGGCAGCGATAGGCACCGTCCTTGGTGTTGAAGATGGCTTCGTGGGTGGTGCGGCCGGGCACGTCCCAGATATCGCGTCCCTCGCCGTAGAAAACGGAGTATTTCGCGGTGGACTCAATGTGGAGCAGGGCGCGTTCGAGCAGGGAAATCGGCTTGTCGCCCTCGCCCATGAGGACGTGGCCAAGCTGGTGCGCCTGGATGAGGATGCGGCAGGAGCGGATGGTATCAACGAAGAGCGAGTGCGGGCCGTTGAAGGAGTGGATGAAGCCGCCACCGCCCTGGCGCTCGGTCCAGCGGGCGGCCTGGACGGCGCCGCTGACCTTGAGGGCGAGTTCGTAGAAGTGCCGTTCCCACTCGTTTTCCGGCAGGCGGCCTTCGAGCATCAGCCTACGGAGGTTACCGTAGGTGGAGAGGTTGTTGAAGCCGTGGTCGTGGACGCCGATGTGGCTGACGTGGCTGGCCATTTTTTCCACGGTGCGGCGGCGGCCGGACCCGAGCGATGACTCATCGCCGGTGGCGTCGAAATGGAGGATGGCGATGCCGTAGCGGAAGCCCTCGGTCCACTCGGTCCAGCCACGGGTGGTGTATTTTCCGCCGACGGTGAAAACGGGCGAGCCCTGGGAATCGTCGTATTCGCGATCGATGGCGGCGATTTTTTCCCCGGCGTTCGAAAAGAAGCGATCGAGGGCGGGGGCGAGGGTTTGGAGGGCGGGTGGGGTGGAGAGGTCGATCATGGGAATGGGGGGAAGGAGTTTTAAACTCCTTCTCCATAGTTAGAACCGGTGGGTTTTGGTGAGGTGGGCGATGGTGAGTTCGGCGTCGGCAAGGATCTCGTAGGTGTGGGGGAGGACGGCGTCGAACTTGAGCGCATCGCCGGCTTCGAGGGTGTGCTGCTCGTGGGTGAAGGCGATGTGGACGCGGCCCTTGCGGACCCAGCAGATCTCGAATTCGTCGCCATGGGCCTCCGGGTGGAGCAGCGAGTCGCCGGCCTTGGCGGTGGCGTGGAAAAGCTCGACGCCATCGAAGGCGATCTTTTCGAACTCGAAAGGCCCGGAACGGTAGTGCGTCGCCGATTTCCGCCGTGCGGTGGGCGACTCGGCGAGCGAGAGCAGGTCGGATGCGGACAGCCCGAACACGCGGGCCAGCCGGTGGAGGGTGGGCAGCTCGATGAGGTTCTGGTTCCGCTCGAGCTTGGACAGCGAGGCGATCGAAAGCCCGGATTGATCGGAGACCTGCTGCAAGGTCAGGCCCGATTGCTTGCGCAGATCGCGGATGACGGTGAAATCGAGGGAGAGGTTTTCTGACTCCGTTTCAGGCACGGAGGTATAAAAAGTGCCATCTTATTTATTTCCAGAGAAAAAAGAGAGGGATTCGTTTTAAGGGTCCTTGAGGACAGAGGTCGTAGAGGCGGGCTGCTGTTTCCTGTTCGCGGAGGTCCGTCGCTCCTGTCACAAGCCGGAGGCTCGCGCCCCCTTACTCGACGACGAGGGTGCGGCAGCCGTGGTCGGGGTGGGTGACGAGGATGGCGATGCGACCGCTTGGCGGAGCGAGGTCGTCGGTCCGGGTGCGGTAGTCGAATTTGCCGCGCAGGTCGGTGTAGCCGTCCTTGAGGAACTCGGCCTCGCCGGCGCGCTCGCAATAGACTTTGACATAGGCCGCGGAAATGGGGGCGCCGTCGGGAGCGCGGACCTGCAGCACGGGATCGGCGCGGCGGCAGGCGATTTCCAGGTCCCGGCTGTCGAGGATGCGCAAGGTCTTGGCGGTGCCGGACTCGGCGGAGACGAGGACATTGCCGCGCTGGAATCCGGAGGGCAGATCGACTTCGTCGGTGGCCACGGTCTCGACCCGGTTCGGCCGGGTGCCGGGGAGCTCGCCGGCTTCCTGGAGGAAGGGATTGCGCGAGAAAAGCATCTCGAGATCGATCTGATAGAGCGAAAGCTCGACCTGCTCCTGGCCGCGGCCGGAGATTCGGAGTTTGCCGTTTTCGGACATGCCGAGTTCGAGCTGCAGGGCTTCTTTTTCAGGCGCGGCGTTGCTGTCTTTCGAATCCGGTTGGTCGGTCAGCTTGGCGATTTCCGCGGCTTGGGAAATGACGGCATGGAAGCGCTCGGCCCACGGTCCGGGAGGAAGTTCGGCGTATTGAGCGGCGATGGCCGCGGCTTCGCCGGGCTTCGACTGATGGAAGAGGGCGAGGGCGTGCAGGTAATCGTAGGCGCGGGTCGTAGCGACCTGGCTGCGGTCGATTTCCGCGAAGCGGTCGAGGGCCTCGCCGATGCGGTCCTGGAGGAAGAGGAACCAGGTGAGGTGAAGCTGGTCGTCGCCGGAGGGCGCGGGTTTCCAGGCGAGCTGGTCGAGGTAGTCGCGATAGTGGGACTGCACGGCATCTTGGTGGAAACGCGGGTTGTCGCCGAGCTGGTGGGCTCGCGGGTTGACAAGCGGATCGAATTCCAGCGACTGCCAGCCGCGGTGAACGGTCGGGCGGACGTCGAGGACGGGAGAGGTGAGGAAATCGCCGAGACTCAAGAAAGAGGGCAGGTGTTGGGGGAAAACCTCGGCCTCAATCCAGGCTCCCATGGTGGCGGTGTCCCCGTGGAGGAAGGCGTAGCGGGCGATCGATTGCGGCAGCATGAGGCGGTCGCGCAGGGTGGCGATGACCTGGTTGTAAAAGCCTCGTTCGCGCAGCCGCCAGGCGATAAGGCTGAGGTCGATGGCATGGAGGTTCTCGCTGCGGAGGCGGGCCAGCACATCTTCGTCCGTGCCGTCGCGGGCGATCACCTTCCACGAAGCCTTGTCCTCAACCGGATCGTCGGCGGTGACGTGGAGCGTTCGCTGCGGACCAGTTGCAAGAATGGTTTTTCCCTCGGCCACGTGGAGCGGGTAGGTGGAGAAGTCGCCGGGCTCCGGGAAATAGAAGGCGAGGTCGAAGGTGAGCACGCCATAGGGTGGCAGCTCACGGGTCTCGGAAAGCGTCGCGTCTTTTCCGGACAACGGGATCGCCCCGGCGGGGATCTGGGCGAGGACGTCGATGCGGCGGCCGGCGCCGGTGGGATTGGTGACAACCAGCGACGAGCCATAGGCGGTGCCGGTGCGGAAATCGCCGGTGAGGGTGTTCTCGATCTGGCGGCCGGCTTCGGTGCGGAAACGGTCGTCGAGGCGGTGGAAGGTCTGGCGGACGAGGACCGGCGACTCGGGCGCGACCTGGTCGGTCTCGCGGGTGTCCTTGTAAAAAAGCAGCATCGGTTCCCGGGCCTTCACCCGGAGCGTGGGGCCATCGGTGTGGACCTCGGGCCGCTCGGCGGAGAAGGGTAGGTCGAGCAGGGCGAGGCACATGAGGGCCTCGTTGTGCGAGTGGGTGCAGGCATTGAAATGCGGCGAGAGGAAGGGGCCGTTGCCGTCCCACTTGGCGAGGTCGAGCCAGAAGGCGTTGAGCGGGATCAGCGACTCGCCGGTGTCGGTGCTACGGTGGTGATCGTAGTTCGATTCGGACCAGATGCGGGTTTGCGAGCGATCGCCGGACCAGGACTGGCGGCCGAAGTAGAAGCTACCTCCGACCGAGTTCGGAAGTTCGGGTGCTGCGAAGGGATCCGAATCTCCAGGATCGAGTCCCGCACCGCCTGATCCCGACGTTACGCCGGTGGCGCTGACAATCTGTTCGATGAGGTCGAGGTTGGTGGGAGTCGAACGGACGATCAGCATCTCATCGGCAGCCCGGAACTGAGCGGCCGAGTCTTCGGGGAACTTCACGCCATTAGCTTTGAGGGCATCGATGATGCTCATTCTTGGAGCGAGGGCGGACGCCCCTCTATCGCCGGTGACGGCGATCGGATCGTCTACCCCGCTATCGTCAGCGCCGTAGCCCGAGATTCTCGCCAGAAAGTCCGGCGGGACGCGGAAGCTGCGTGTAAACAGGTCCTCACCCACCTCGGTGGCGGGCTTGATCGTCACCGCGAAATCATCGACCGACCAGCGGAGGCGGGTGGCTTCGCAGATGTAGGTTAGTGCCTCGGACAGCGGGACATTGCGGAGCCGGAGTTCGGCAATGCGTTGGTCCCCCGGTTCGATATAACCTCCGTCATCGACGCCCGTCTGAAACGATCCGCCTCCGCCTCGCGGTCTCCGAAGGAAGAAATTGATGCCTTTTTTCGAAGGATCGGCTTCGATCGTGTCGAGTTCGATGGATCGCACTCGGAGAAAATCGATGGCCTCCTCAACGCTGGTGTCCTCGAAGTCGATGACCGGAATCACGATGTTTTTGAGCTTTTGAAGCACGTAACTTGAACCGGCGGATTTCTGGATCACGCCTCCGGTGTCGCTGGCTTCATTTCGAGCCATACCAAGGGAGTCCGAGGTGGCGAGGTCGGTGCCGCGGAGGGTTTGGGTGAAGAGTCGGGCTTCCTGCTCGGGGGCGGGGGCTTCAAGTTGCCAGCGGTTTTCGAGTTCGGAAACGATGCGCGCCTTGGCGTCGGGCAGGGCACGGGCGAGGAGAGCCTTTTCGGCGGCATTGAGGCGGTCCCAGGCAAAGGGGCGAAGGTAGGCGGTGAGGTCGCGGCCGAGCAGGTAGTCGTCGATGAAGGTGGGCTCGAGTTTCTGCTCGAGCATGGGTTTGACATATTTCGCGAAGAACTCCGGGTCGCGCCGGGAGAGGAAGAGGTGGAGTTCGTGGCAGGCGTGGTCGGACCAGAAGGCGAGCTTCGACTGCTCGTCGAATTCCGGCCAATCGAGCATGCCGGCCATGTCGCGGAGTCGTTCGCTGCGGGTGGCGCCGTAGAGGAAGCCGTGCGCTTCCTTGAGGGTCGTGAAGGCGCGCCAGTCGGCGTCGAGCATGTTGTCGATGACGGCCTCGGCGCCCTGCATGAGGGCGGCGGCGCGGCGGGTGCCGACGTGGTGCTTTTCGGGATCGAGTGGCCGGGCGAGTCGGCGGTCACGGAGCGGGAGTTCGCTTTCCGGCAGGGGAATGATACGGCGTTCGTAGTAGTCGCGGTCGGTGATGACCACCCGGATCGATTGGCAGCGCTCGAATCCGGCCAAGGGTAGGGCGATGGTGCCGTCCTCGGCGGGCGTGAGATCATAGCGCACCTCCGAGGAACTGGAGAGGTAGTCGAGATAGTCCGGCAATCCGTCCGCAGAGCCTCCGCCGCCGGCGCTGAAGGGATCGGTGCCTCCGGAGCGGCTCGCATCCCGTGACGGCGCCGGCTCGAGGCGTCCTGCCTCACCCTTCATCGGAGGGGGTAGGACTCCGGTGCTTTCCTCCTCACTCCAGCGGTGGGCAAGGAGCCCGGCCCGCGGGAGCAGGGTGCCTGGGTAATGGTTGAGGCTGCGGCGGCGGAGAATGTACTGCGTTTCCTCGTCGAGCGTCTGGTCGGTGAGGTAGCCGGAGGGGATGAAGGCCGCCTCAATGGTTGGCCGGCTGGACGCGGAGACCGGGATGAGTGGCCGGTCGCTGAAGGGCGTTTCGAGAAAGCGGGTCCCGATGAGGTGGACGCGGGTGTTGGCGGTGGTCCGGGCGAGACGGAGGGTCAGGGTTTCGTGCTCGATGGCGGCCGCAAGCGTGACCGGCAGCTCGGCGGGCTGGTGAGGGACGATGAGGCTTGGCGTGAGGAGCAGGCCGTTCTTTTCCTCGGCGGCGAGGACGTGGACGGAAACGGATGAGCCGGGTGTGGCGAGGGAGTATCTGCCAGCCGAAAGCCCGGCGATCTCCAGCTGGCCGTCGGTGGCGCGAAGCGCGTCGAAGCGATCGGCCTTGGGCCGGTCATCGATGCCGAGCTCGAGAAACGAGTAGTGGAGTCGGTCGAGAGAACCCTCGAGGGGCAGGCGAATCGTTTCGCCGGAGGCGATGCGGATGGAAGCTGGCAGGTCGATCACGGGTCGCAGCTCGGACTGGCTGATCTCAAGGATGGGTTTCCCGTTCAGTGAAGCCGTGAAGTTGACGATGCCGTCGAGCGCGCCGAGCTCGATCCGACCGTTCGAAGCGGTTCGGAGGCGGGTATCGATGGTATTGGAAAAGCCGTCGCGTTTCCAACGGAAGTCGATGGCCCGTTCGGGCAGCGGCTCACCATTGCGACCGCGGAGTTCGAGGAAATGGCCTTGGTCGGTGGCGGTGAGGTGGGCGTGGGCGAAGCCGTCCTTGAGCAGCGAATTGAAGTGGAAGGTGGCGGAGCCGTTCAGCTCGACGGGGTCGGCCTTTTCCCGCGGGACCACGGTGGCATCGAGCCGGAGGGTCAGCGAAATGGAGTCGGCCGGAACCTGAAACGGGACCGTGAAGACGGGCGCGAGCTGGAGATCATCGGACACCACGTGCTCGGTGGTCACGCCGGAAACGAAGGTGGCGGCGAGGGTGAGGCGGGCGTTTTCGATGCGGTCGAGGTCGACCGGGATGCCGTGGTTGGAGAGCTGGAGCTGGATGCGGGCGCGCGCCTCGGCATCGGCTCGGAGCTGCTCGCGATCGACATGAAAACGGGTGGCGAGCTGGAAGCGGTCCTGGCGGCTGCCGATTTCGACGAGCGAAGCCAAGCGGCCGCGGGATAGCACGGCGGGACCGGCGGCGGGCAGGTCGGAATCGGGAATCGAGATGAGGCCGGCCTGATCGGCGGTGAAGGTCTCGGTGCCGAGGGTGAGGGAGCTGCCGGTGACGGTCTCGCCGTGCTCATCGAAGATGCGGAGCACTTGTCCGCTGGCGGATGGCTCGAGATAGGGGACGAGGCTGCCCTTGCGGATGAGGGCGCGGGAGGAGTGGCCCTCGGAGACAAATTCCACGATCCAGGCGCCGGGTCCTGCGAGTTCGGGGAGGTCGATCTTTTCCCGATGGAGAACCAGCGGCGGCTGCTCGAAAACGAGGGTGCGCGTGTGATGCGCGACGAGTCCGGCGAGGTCGAGATCGACCTCCGGCTGGCGGCCGTGGCGGCGGAGGATGCCGGGCAGGTCGAGCTCGTGGATGCGGATGTGCAGCTCGGGAGTGTTTTTGAGGTCGAGGCGGAGGGAAACGGCGGACTCGGCGTCGAAGACATCCGGTCGGCCGGGGGCGAACTCGATGAGGGTTCTGTCGCGGAGGTCGGCGAACTCCGAGGGTTCTAGTCGTTTGCCCCAGCGTTCGGGATCGGCCCCGGCCAGGAGTCGGGCGCGGGCGTGGATGGGGGTGAGGAGGTGGTGGGGAATGAAGGGAGCGAAACGGTCGGCGGAGTCGGTGGTGGCGAGGAAATGGTAGAGGAGGTCGCGGATGAGCGGGGTATCGTCGCCGATCGGGCGGCAGTCGGTGATGTCCTGCCATTCTTCGGAGAGGTCGATGCGCGGGGCGTCGGCATTTTCGTCCGTGGCGAGCAGCTCGTGGCTGCGGCGCGGGATGGCGAGGTAGGCGAGGAAGTCGTCGAGCTTCGGTTCGCCCGTTTCCCGCTCGAGGCGGAGCAGGTGGAAAAGAATGTGCGCGCGGAGCGAGATGAGCGCGGGCGGAAGATCGTTGGTGGCCTCGCGGAGGCGCTGGAGCAGCGCGAGGTGGAGCTCGGGTTGGCGGACGAGTTCGTCGTGGGTGTGACGCCGCATTTTCCGCAGGCGGGCGGTGACGAAGGCCTGGCTGGAATTGAGCCCGGGCTGGAGCTGGAGCAGCTCGTCGAGCTGGGCAAGGGTGAGTTTTTCGTGCAGCGGGCTTTGGCCGAAGGCGACCGGTGGATCGAGGGCAAGGCCGCGGGCAACGAGTCGGACGATGCCCGGATGGTCGGCGCGGCGGAGGGTGCTGAGGTAGTAGCGGAGGCGTGGCTCGGTGAAGGTGTCGAGCTGATCGAGGGACGCGAGGAGCCGCTCCTCGCGGTAGCTGCGCCAGGGAGTCCCATTGACCTCGCGGGCGGCAGCTTGCTCGAAGGCTTCGTCGGAGACGAGCTGCGGGTCGAGGGCGTCGGGCAGCTTCTCAACGGCGCGGGCGTCGGGACGGGCATCCTCGAACTTGAGGTGGAAAGTGCGGGCGAGGTCGGTGAGGCATTTTTCCGGATCCGACTCATAGCGGAGCAGCAGCTCGCGGGTGGCGAGGGAGTCGAGGCCGTCGCGATCGACCGGGCTCTGCTTGCGCTCGGAGGCGGCGCGCCAGTCGGCGAGGGTTTTCGCGAAGCCGGTGGCGTCGCCGCGCAGCTGCTGGTCGAGGGCGGTGTGGAAAAACCAGTCGCGGGTGCCGGGGACAAGCTCGGACAAGGCTTCGGTCCGCGTGGCGGGGTCGGCGAACTTTTCGGCGAAGCCGAGGTCGGTCTCGGCGCGGGCGGGAAGCACGGCCAAGGCCGCCAGCAGGGGAAGAAGGCTGGGTTTCATGGTGGGTTATCTAGCGGATCGGACCGAGGGCGGGAAGGAGATAGAAGGACGTGATGGGGTAGCGTGGGCACTGTGGATTTCGACGGGTGCGATTGGTCGCAGCTTCAGGGTGGGGACTTCAGGCCCGTGGGGTGAGGCGACGGCGATGAATCGCCTTTGGGAAAGCTGGGATGAATCCCCGCACTCTAAGGTGGCCTGGCGGGGGGGGAGGCAGCTACATCTCCGGGCATGTCGGAAGGGGTGGAAATCGTGGGGGCCGGATTGGCGGGGTGCTGCCTGGCTTGGCAGCTGAGGGCGCGCGGCGTGGAGGTGCGGCTGGTGGGCGAGCGGCGGAGCGGCGAGGCCTCCCGGGTGGCGGCAGGGCTGGTGAATCCAGTGACGGGAAAAAACTACCAGCCGAGCTGGCGGATCGCGGAGTTCCTGCCGGAGTCGGTGGCGTTTTTCGAAAAGATCGGCCGCGAGCTGGGCAGGCAGCTGTGGTTTCCCCATCCGGTGGTGCGCCTGGTGGCGGAAAAAGAGTGGCCGAAGGTGGCGAAGAAGCTGGAGCTGCCGGAGGTGGCGCGGTGGGTGGAGCGGGTGGAGGAAAACGTGGATGGCTGGCGGGCGGCGGTGTGGCTGAAAGGCGGCGGGCGGGTAGATGCGCGGGCGTTTTGCGAGGGGACGATCGGTAGATGGCAGATCGAAGATAAAAGATCGAAGAAGGGACGCGTGGTGAGATGTGGCGGGATGTTTGATCTGGTGGCCGGAAAGTTGGGAGAGCACCGGTGTGCCAAGGGCGAGATCCTGACGGTGCGGATTCCGGGGTGGGACGAGTCCCGGATTTTGATCGGGGGAGGCGGCTGGCTGGTGCCGGTGGGGGACGGGTTTTTCAAGGCCGGCGCGACCTACGAATGGGACCATCTGGATGGCGAACCGACCGGGGCGGGCCGGACCCGGGTGGAGGAAATTTTGCGGACTCTGGGAGTCGGGGATTTCCACGTGGTGAACCACGAGGCCGGGGTGCGGCCGATCGTGCGGCGGAGCATGCCGCTGATCGGGCAGTGGCAGGGCGAGGTGTTTTTCAACGGGCTGGGCTCGAAGGGATCGCTTTATGCGCCGGGCGTGGCGCGGCGCTTGGCGGAGTGGCTGGTGGATGGGACCACGATCGACCCGGAGCTCGACTTGCGGGCCTGGATGGACCCGTGAGGACCCCTGTCCCGCCTCGGGGCTTGCCATGGGGCGGGATTGCGTCCATAGGGCCGCGGCAATTCCGCCAACGCCGCCGACGCCATGTCCCTGAATATCCGCAATCTCGCCATCATCGCCCACGTCGACCACGGGAAAACCACATTGGTCGACCAACTCCTGCAGGCCGGTGGCACCTACCGTGAGAACCAGGAGAAACAGGAGCGTGCGATGGACTCGATGGACCTCGAACGCGAGAAGGGCATTACCATCAAGGCGAAGAACACTTCCATTCACTGGGAGGGCTACACGATCAACATCGTCGATACTCCGGGCCACGCCGACTTCGGCGCCGAGGTGGAGCGCGTGATGAAGATGGTCGACGGCGTGCTGCTCGTGGTGGATGCGACCGGTGGCCCGCAGGCGCAGACCCGCTTCGTTTTGCGAAAGGCGCTGCAGGAAGGCCTGAAGCCGATCGTGGTGGTCAACAAGATCGACCGCGAACTGGCGACGCCCGAGAAGGTTCACGACCTGGTGCTGGAGCTTTTCCTCGACCTCGACGCGACCGAGGACCAGTTCGAGGCACCCTTCCTCTATGGTTCGGCGCGCGACGGCTACTTCATGGACTCGCCGGACGACGAGCGGGTCGACTGCGTGCCGCTGCTGAAAAAGATCGTCGAATACGTCCCGGAGCCGGCCGCCAAGGAGGACGCGCCGTTTTCCATGCTGGTCTCGAACATCGACTGGGACGACTACGTCGGCCGGGTGGCGATCGGCAAGGTGCTCGGTGGATCGGTGAAAAAGGGCGACAGCGTCTGGCTGCTCCGCAAGGACGGCACCAAGCAGCGCTCGAAGGTGATGAAGACCTTTTCTTACTCGGGCCTCGCCACGCACGACTCCGAAGGCGGCAGCGCCGGCGGGATCGTCGGGATCGCGGCGGGCATGGATGACATCGACATCGGCGACACGCTCGCCGCCAACGAGGACGCCGAGCGGCTGCCCTTCGTGGCGATCGATCCGCCGACGGTGCAGATGGAGTTCTCGATCAACGACGGCCCGCTGGCCGGCAAGGACGGCAAGCATGTGACCTCGCGGGCGATCTTCGACCGCCTGATGCGCGAGGTGAAGACGAACATTTCGATCATGGTCGAGGAAACCGACAAGGCCGGCGTGTTCAAGGTCTCGGCCCGCGGTGCGATGCAGATCGCGGTGCTGGTGGAAACGATGCGCCGTGAGGGATACGAGGTGCTCGTTTCGCGGCCGACGGTGATCTACCGCCGCGACGAGGGCGGGCAGCTGATGGAGCCCTTCGAAACGCTCTACGTCGAAGCGCCGGACGAGTACTCGCAGGGTATTCTCAAGGCGCTCAACAACCGCAAGGGCATGCTGGAAAACATGGAGGTCGAGGCCAGCGGCCGGACCCTGATCCAGGCGCACATCCCGACCCGCGGCTTGATCGGCTTCGAGACCGAGCTGGTCAACCTGACCTCCGGCCACGGCATCATGAGCCACCTTTTCAAGGAATACGCGCCGCATGCGGGCGAGATCACCACGCGAATTACGGGAACCCTCGTATCGATGGAGAAGGGCGTGACCACGGCCTACTCGCTGCAGGCGCTGGAGGATCGCGGCGTGCTTTTTGTCGGTCCGGGTGCCGAGGTTTACACCGGCATGTTGGTCGGGGAAAACCCGCGCGCGGAGGATCTCATCGTGAATCCGGTGAAGGAGAAGCACCTCGACAACATGCGCTCCGCCGGCAAGGACAAGGGTGGCAAGCTCAGCCCGCCGAAGGACTTTTCGCTCGAGCGCGCGATCGAATACATCGAGGCCGACGAGCTGGTGGAGGCGACGCCCCATTTCCTGCGCCTGCGCAAGCGGATCCTCGATCCGAACGAGCGCAAGCGGATGGCCAAGGCAGCCAAAGCTTGAGAACCGGGGCGGCGGGCATCGACCGCCGGGCTGGATCGGAGGGGTGGGCAGGTCGGAGTGTTGGTTCGAGGTCCTTAACGGCGGTTTTTTGATCGGGAAAGGGCTCGGAGGAGCTCGGAGCGTCTCATCCGGGAAGGCGTGCTTCCAAGGCCCTGCCCGGCGGTCGATGCCCGCCGCCCCGTTGGCTGACGAGGCTGCAGCGCGGGATCGAATCCATCGAGCCCGCCCAGCTGGCCGAGGCGGGGCAGCGAAGGGCTGAGACCGGGGCGGCGGGCATGGACCGCCGGGCTGGATCGGAGAGGTGGCCACGTCGGAGTGTTGGTTCGAGGTCCTTGACGGCGGTTTTTTGATCGGGAAAGGGCTCGGAGGGGCTCGGAGCGTCTTATCCGGGAAGGCGTGCTTCCACGGCCCTGTCCGGCGGTCGATGCCCGCCGCCCCATTGGCTGGCAGGCTTGCCGGGCGATAATCCGGGTGCTTGGATGGCGATATGGAATCCAACCCTAACATGCCGCCCATTCCTCCTTCTCAGGTCGCCGCCCGATCCGGGATGGCCTTGGCCAGTCTGATTTGTGGAATCGCCGGCCTGGTCACGTGTGGGGTGAGTTCACTGGTCGGCGTGATCCTCGGTCATCTCGCGCTGTCGGATATCAAGAAGACGGGCAAGGACGGAAGAGGCCTCGCGGTTGCAGGCTTGGTGACGAGCTATGTCTTGATGGTGCTGGTAGGCATTTCGGCGCTGGCCGGATTGGCGGCACCGATGATCCTCCGGCAGAAGCAGGCGGCTGAAAGAACGCTCGTGATCACAAACATGAAACGCATCTCGATGCATCTCATCGAGTTCGATGTGGAGTATGGATCGTATCCGAATCGGGAAACCAAAGAGTTGGTGCAGACCGAGACCGAGGTCACCCTGCCGATCGATGGCATCCATCCTTTCGAGCAATTGGAGGCCGCTGGCGTCGAAGATCTCACCACCGTCCTTACCGTTCCTAAAATGGCTGCGGGCGAGTGGATCTACTACTCCTATGAAGGTGGAACTCCTGCGGCGGATCGCCCGGTTCTGGTGTCGCCTGCGGTGGGGCGGAAACGGCTGGTGCTCTCGGCGGATGCGTCGGTGGAGTCCATTCCCGCCGACGTGGGTCTGCCGGCCTCGGACGGGGAAATGGAGGAAATCCCGGCACCGAGGAAATAGGCTGAGCAGCGCTTCTCAAGCCAACCACCGCCACGGCTCCGCCTGCCAACGGTAGACGGGTCCGTCGCTGACGATGTGGCCGAGGCCGGGCCAGGGGAGGTGGAAGCCGAAGCAGCGGGTGCGTCTTTCCGCCGCGCCGGACCAGAAGCGTCTGCGGGTCACGACGGCGGTCTGCGGATCGTGGTCGAAGGCGATGGTCCACGCCGGATCGGCGAACATGAGCAGGTGGTGGTGGGCGAGGTCCATCAGGTGGAGGAGTTCGGCGTTTCCGGAACGGATTCGGAAGCAGGCGTGGCCGGCGGTGTGGCCGGGCGCGGCATGAACCGTGACGAGGCCATTCAGGAGCTTGTCGCCGTCCTTCACCGGTTGGGTGTGGGAGCGGAGGATGTCGAAGTTCCGGCGGACCTCGTCGATCATCCCGGGGATGGGTCGCTTGTCGCGCTTCGACTTGGAGAAGTCGGGATCCTTGCCCTGCCAGAAGGCGAGTTCTTCCGGCAGGAGATGAAAGGCGGCGTTGGGAAAGGCAGGGCGACCGTCGGAAATGAAGCCGTTGAGGTGATCGGAGTGGGCGTGGCTGAGGAAGCCGGCGGTCACTTGGTCCGGAAGGATGCCGATCGAGGCAAGCCCGTCCGCCAGCCAGCCGAGCTTCGGGTTTCCGCGGCCGCCGAAGCCGGCGTCGAAAAGGACGACCTCGTTTCCGTGCCGAAGCACCAGAACGTTCACGTAAAGCGGCAGGGTGGCGGTGGACTCGCCGTGCTGCTGCATGAGCTCGGTCATGCGAGGATGAGCCTCGCGGGGCCACATCAGGTCGAGGCCCTCGCCGAGTTCGAGGTCGGCATCGGAAATGGACCACGCCTCCACCTCGCCGATGCGGAAGGGGTAAACGAAGGAGCGGGGGGGCGCGACCGACGCCTCCGTTTCCGCGGCGCGCGCGGGCGGACCGAAGGCGGCGGCAAGTCCTGCGATCGAGGTTCCGAGGAAAGTGCGGCGATCGGGCGTGGCCATGTTATTTCGCGATGTAGTCGAACACGAAAACGTCGTCGATGAGGCCGGCGAGCTTGGCGCCGAACGCCTTGTGGGCGGGGTGGGGCAGGTAGGCATCGAGCCCGGCCTGGTCCTTGAAGGTGAGCTGGAAGGCGTGGGTGAAGCCCTTGTCCTTCTGCTCCTTGCTGATGTTGATGCCCCACTCAAAGGCGACGATGGTGTCGATCTTTTCCGGCAGCTCGGCGAAGGCCTTTTCAACCCTCTCGATTTTCTCCGGCGTGGCCGTGTCGGAGAACTTGAAGAACACGAGGTGGCGGAGTTCGCCATCGGCGAGCGAGCTGAGGGTGGTCATGAGAAAGGCCAGGAGCAGGAGTTTCATCGAGCTGGCGGTTACGGTCGGGCTGCGGGTGTCATTTCAGGTTCCAAACGCAGGCGGGAATTCCCATCGCGGGCGGCGCCGGCCCTGCGATGCTCCGGTCATGCAAAAGACTCACAGCAAGACCATCGGCTACCTCCTGTGGATCTTCGGATTCTTCGGGGCGCACCGCTTCTACTATGGACGTAAGATTTCCGGGACCATCTGGTTTTTCACCGGTGGCCTGTTCCTGATCGGCTGGATCGTGGACCTGTTCCTGATCCCCTCGATGGACCGCAAGGCGGGGCTGAGATACCAGGCGGGCCGCTGCGATTATTCCATCGCCTGGATCCTGCAAACTTTCCTCGGCCCGCTGGGCATCCACCGCTTCTACATGGGCAAGGTGTTCAGCGGGATCATCTGGCTCCTCACCGGCGGGTTGTTCCTCGTGGGCTATGTCTACGACTACCTGACGCTGAACGAGCAGGTCGACGAGGTGAATCGTGGCGTCTGACCGGTCATCGGGAAAGGCTTGCCACGGGGACTTCACGGAGGCCAATGGGGTTCCGTGAAGTCCTTCTTTTTTACCCTTTTTGTGTCGGTCTCATCGTTGACTGCCGCCGAGCCCATCAAGCAGCTGGCGTTCGCCTCGTGCTTCCAGCAGGCCTTGCCCGCGCCGGCCATGGAGGCGATCGCGGAGCTGGACCCGGATGTCTTCCTGTGGATGGGCGACAACATCTACGCCGACACGGAAGACATGGCGGTAACGCGGGCCAAGTTCCAGGTGGTGCGCGAGCTGCCGGCCTATGCGCGGATCCGCGCGGGCTCGCAGGTGATCGGGACTTGGGACGATCACGACTACGGCCGCAATGACGCCGGCAAGGAATATCCGAAGAAGGTCGAGGCGCAGGTGGCCTTGCTGGATTTCCTGGATGTGCCGGAAAACAGCCCGCGGCGGGTGCAGGAGGGGGTCTACTCGGTGGCGGATTTCGGCCCGCCGGGAAAGATGGTGCGGGTGATCCTGCTGGACCTCCGCTATTTCCGCGACGAGGTCGGCTCGGATGGCGCGATGCTCGGCGAGGCGCAGTGGCAGTGGCTGGAAAAGGTGCTGGGGGAAAGCGAGGCGCAAGTGAACGTGCTGGTGTCGTCGATCCAAGTGCTGGCGGCCGAGCATCCGTGGGAGAAGTGGGGGAACTTCCCGACGGAGCGGAAGCGGCTGCTCGACCTGCTGGCGAAGCCGGAGATGCCGCCGGTGATCATTCTGAGCGGCGACCGGCATGTGGCGGAGATTTCCGTGGATCGGGAAACGACGGGCTACCCGCTGTATGACATCACCTCGAGTAGCCTGAACCTGCCGCTGGGCGATGGCACCGAACCGAACCGCTACCGGGTGGGGGAAATGTTCCGCCCGGCGAACTTCGGAACGCTATCGTTCGACTGGGCGTGGGAGAAGCCGCAGGTGACGGCCTGCGTGCGGGACG
The DNA here is from genome assembly GCF_040362925.1 of Haloferula sargassicola. Taxonomy (NCBI): domain Bacteria; kingdom Pseudomonadati; phylum Verrucomicrobiota; class Verrucomicrobiia; order Verrucomicrobiales; family Verrucomicrobiaceae; genus Haloferula; species Haloferula sargassicola. The sequence goes on along the minus strand of NZ_BAABRI010000011.1, from coordinate 4,811 downwards.
AGCATGGCGTGCCGCAGCGCGCGGTGATGATCAGCGTGGAGCGGTGAAATGGAGCGCCGATGATGAAATCGGCGCTCCAAAAAAAGGCGGCCCCGGGATCGGAGCCGCCTTTTTCGTAAAATGAATGCCCGGGAGCCTCAGCTGATCAGCTCGGGCCAGTCGGAGGTGTGGAAAAACTCGCCCTCGGGCTTGTCGAGGCGCTCGTAGGTGTGGGCACCGAAGAAGTCGCGCTGGGCTTGCAGCAGGTTGGCCGGCAGGCGCTCGGCACGGTAGCTGTCGTAGTAGGCCAGCGAGCCGGCGAAGGACGGAACCGGAATGCCGTTGAGGCAGGCGAGGGCGACGACCTTGCGCCAGTTCTGCTGGGCGTCGGTCAGGACGCCGGTGAAGAACGGAGCCAGCATCAGGTTGGTCGGTTGCTGGTCGCCTTCGTAGGCTTCGGTGATGCGGTTGAGGAACTTCGCGCGGATGATGCAGCCGCCGCGCCAGATGCGGGCGATGGCGCCGAGGTCGAGGCCCCATTCCTTTTCCTTGCCGACCTTCGAGATGAGGTCGAGGCCCTGGGCGTAGGAGACGATCTTCGAGGCGTAGAGCGCGTCGCGGACCATGGTGACGAGCTCTTCCTTGCTCAGGTCGCCGAGTTGGAACCCAGTGTTCGAGGGGCCGGTGAGCACCTTCGAGGCGGCCAGGCGTTGGTCGCGGATCGACGACAGGATGCGGGCTTCGACGGACGAGGCGATGGTCGAAAGCGGCACGGCCTGCTCGACGGCACCCATCACGGTCCAGCGGCCGGTGCCCTTCTGGCCGGCCTTGTCGACGATCAGGTCGACGATGTCCTTTCCGGTTTCCGGATCCTTCTGCTTGAAGATGTTGGCGGTGATTTCGATGAGGAAGGACTCGAGGTCGCCCGCGTTCCAGTCGGCGAAGATGTTGGCCAGCTCGTCGTTCGAGAAACCGGCGGCCTTGAAGATGTTGTAGGCCTCGCAGATCAGCTGCATGTCGCCATATTCGATGCCGTTGTGGACCATCTTGACGAAGTGGCCGGCACCGCCGGGGCCGATGTGGGTCACGCAGGGCACGCCATCGACCTTGGCGGCGATGCTCTCGAAGATCGGCTTCATGACCTCCCATGTGCTCGGCGGGCCGCCGGGCATGATGGATGGGCCCTTGCGAGCGCCTTCCTCGCCACCGGAAACGCCGGCACCGATGAAGCGGAGGTCGTGCTCCTTGCACCAGGCATCGCGGCGCTCGGTGTCGGTGTAGAGCGAGTTGCCGCCGTCGATGATGATGTCGTCCTTGTCGAGCAGCGGGATGAGGCTCTCGATCACCGCATCGACCGGGCCGCCGGCTTTCACCATGATCATGACCTTGCGCGGGGTGGCGAGGGACTGGACGAATTCCTCGAGGGTCTTGGTGCCGACGATTTTCTTGTCCGGGTGCTCGGCGACGAATTCCTCCGTCACCGAGGTGGTGCGGTTGTAAACGGAGACCTGGAATCCACGGGATTCCACGTTGAGGACGAGGTTCTGGCCCATGACGGCCAGGCCGATGAGGCCGAAATCACTGTTGCTCATGATGGTGGAGGCTCTGGTGGGGAGCGGCGCCCCTGTTAAGGAAGGCGAAAGCTTCACGCAACCCCTAGTTGCCATACAGGTATGCATTCTCCACAGTCGGGAAGTGAATCTGCCTAATGCGATCACCCTTTCCCGCCTGGTCCTGGCCGCGATCTTCGTCGCGGCCATGAGTTTTCCGGGATTTCCCGGCTACCTGACGGCGCTGGTCTGCTTCTCGGTGGCGGCCGCGACCGACTGGCTCGACGGCTATCTGGCGCGGAAAATGGGTCTCGTGACGCCGCTCGGCAAGCTGCTCGACCCGCTGGCGGACAAGATCCTCGTCTGCGCGGCCTTCGTTTTCATGTCGAAACTGAGTTTCGCGCCGGTGTGGGTGACTTGCGTGATCATCGGGCGCGAGTTCCTGGTGACCGGCCTGCGGCAGATCGCCGTGGAAGCCGGCCGGGTGCTGGCCGCGGATCGGCTGGGAAAATGGAAGACGACCTTCCAGCTGACCTTCGTCATCACCGCGCTGGTGTGGCTTTCGTTTTCCAAAATGGAGTCCCGCGGGGTGATCGCCGATCTGCTCTGGAAGCTCGCCAAGCCGGCAGCCGAGGGCGGCTGGCTGATGCCGATCTCGCTGTGGGTGGCGCTGGCTCTGACCGTCATTTCCGGCGCCAACTATCTGTGGAGCAGCCGCGAGCTGCTGAAGGGGCGCTGAGGCGGGCGCGGGGCGATCCACCGGCCAAGCGCGGGGCGCTGGAGACTTGCACGCCGGCGCTTCACGGCCACACTCCGCCGCGAAGTGAATCCCATCCCGATCGAACCGTCGCTCGACGAATTCGCGCGGCTGGCGAAGCGGGGCAACGTGGTTCCCGTCTTCACCCAGCTCGCCGCGGATTTCGAGACGCCGTTGTCCGCCTACCTCAAGGTGCGCGACGGCCGTCACTCGTTCCTGCTCGAAAGTGCCGAGAGCACCGACAAGAGCGGACGATGGTCGATCCTCGGCAGCGGCCCGCGGCGCGTGATCGAGGCCCGCGGGAAGGAAATCACCCTCCGCGAGGGTGCCGGAGTGACCACCGAGACGGTCGAGGACGACGTGCTCGCCGCGCTGCAGCGCCACATGGCATCCTACCAGCCGGTGCTCCACGGCAGCCTGCCGCCGTTCTGCGGCGGCCTCGTCGGCTACCTCGCCTACGACGCCGTCCGCCAGTTCGAGCCCACCGTTTCCAGTCCGCCGCCGGACAACCTCGGCGTGCCCGACGCGATGTTCGTGCTGGCCGACACGCTGGTGGTCTTCGACCAAAAGCTCCACCGCGTGCTGGTCATCGCCAACGCCCTGCTCGACGAGCACGACAGCTCCGAGGCCGCCTACATCGCCGCGCGGGAAAAGATCGCCGCCACCGTGGAGATGCTCGCCCGCCCGCTGCACGTGCCGGCTCTCAACGGGCTGGTCGAGATCGACCCGGTCGAGGCCGAAAGCAACACCACCCAGGCCGAATACGAGGACATGGTCCGCCGCGGGAAGGAATACGTGGCCGCCGGCGACGTGTTCCAGTTCGTGCCCAGCCAGCGCTTCCGCACGCCCTTCGAGCGTTCGCCGGTCGATCTCTACCGCGCGCTGCGCCACGTGAATCCCTCGCCGTACATGTTCATCCTGGAAATGGACGGCTTTTCGCTGGTCGGCAGCTCGCCGGAAGTCCACGTGCGCTCGATCGCGGGCCGCATCGATATCCGCCCGATCGCCGGCACCCGCTGGAGGGGGAAAACCCAGGACGAGGACGACGCCCTGGCCGACGACCTGCTCCAGGACCCGAAGGAGCGCGCCGAGCACCTGATGCTGGTCGATCTCGCGCGGAACGACGTCGGCCGCATCGCCGAGCACGGCAGCGTGACGGTCGATGATTTCATGATCATCGAGCGCTACAGCCACGTCATGCACATCGTCTCGAACGTCCACGGCACGCTTGCCCCCGGGCACAGCGCCTACGACGTGTTGCGCGCCACCTTTCCCGCGGGCACCGTGTCCGGCGCACCGAAAATCCGGGCCATGCAGATCATCGACGAGCTCGAGAAAAACAAGCGCTGCGCTTATGCTGGCGCGGTCGGCTGGTTCGGCTTTGATGGCTCGCTCGATTCCTGCATCACGCTGCGCACCTGCCTCCTCAAGGACGGCAGCGCCTACGTTCAGGCCGGCGCCGGCGTCGTGGCCGATTCCGACCCGACCTACGAGTACAATGAAACCGTCAACAAGGCGAAGGGCATGCTACGTGCCATCGCCTTGGCCCGCACGCTGGAAGATTGATTTCAGCATTTCAGCTTTTCAGCTTTTCAGCTTTTCAGCTTTTCAGCTCTTACCCCCATGCTTCTCGTCATCGATAACTACGACTCCTTCACCTACAACCTCGTCCAGTACTTCGGGGAGCTGGGGGTGGAGATGAAGATCATCCGCAACGACGACGCCGACGTGGACCAGATCCGCGCGATGAAGCCCTCGCGGATCTGCATTTCCCCCGGTCCCTGCACGCCGAATGAGGCGGGCGTCTCGATGGATGTGATCCGCGAGTTCGGGAAGGAAATGCCGGTGCTCGGGGTCTGCCTCGGGCATCAATCGATCGGCCAGGTTTACGGCGGCGAGGTCGTCCGCGCCGACCGGCTGATGCACGGCAAGACTTCGCCGATCCTGCACGAGGATCTCGGCATCTTCGCCGGCCTGCCGAGCCCTTTCGAGGCGACGCGGTATCACTCGCTGATCGTGAAGCGCGACACGCTGCCCGACTGCCTGGAGGTCACGGCCTGGACTGCGGAGGGCGAAATCATGGGCCTGCGTCACAAGGAGCATCCCGTCCACGGCGTCCAATTCCACCCCGAGTCCATCCTCACCGAGCACGGCAAAACCATGCTCAAGAACTTCCTCAGCTTCTAACGAGGCGGCGGGCATCGACCTGGGGCGGCGGGCATCGACCGCCGGGCTGGGTGGGGGCAGCCGTGGGTTCTTCGGGTTGCTTCGAGTTCCCATGGGGTCGACAACAGGCAACTCTGATAGAGCCCGTATACCGCTCCCGGGACCTCTCCCCTCCAGCCCGGCGGTCGATGCCCGCCGCCCCTGACGACCGTCACGAATATCCTCGGCTTCCCCCGGGGGGGGGGGGGGGGGGGGGGGGGGGGGGGGGGGGGGGGGGGGGGGGGGGGGGGGGGGGGGGGGGGGGGGGGGGGGGGGGGGGGGGGGGGGGGGGGGGGGGGGGGGGGGGGGGGGGGGGGGGG